>JAFZLK010000108.1 GCA_017551515.1 Bacteroidales bacterium
CGTTGCGCCAGTAGAGGTTACATTGGTTGCATCATTGGTAACTACGGTTGGCAAAGATGCGTTATTCTCCATCGTAAACCACATCACCTCACCGTATGCCGTACCTTCGCTATTGGTTGCGTATGCCTTATAATAATAGGTGGTACTTGCAGAAAGACCTGTCAATGTCTTTGTAAAACTGCCAGTTCCGCTGCCGCTCTGTACGCTTTGCGTAAGGTTGTTTGCACTTGTGCCGTAAACAAATCCGCGGGCGGTTACTGTGGCTCCGCCATCGGAGGTCACATTGCCGTTGAGCGTTACCGTGGTGGAGGTTATGTTTGTAGCGGCGGAGGTAGTTACAGAGGGAACAGTGGTGGTTGTTGTGGACACGCAAACAGGGCGCACAGTAAACCCATAGTAGCGGTAGCTGATGATCACGACGCATCTGTCCGAATCGAAGTAGAGTTCCCACGCGTAGTCTGTATTGCGGAGCGAACTCGACCAGTAGTAGCCGTACGAACCGGCACCGTTGAGCTCACTGTCGTAGCGGTAGCCAGCAGCGGGCAGGAAGATTGAATTGCCGTTAGGTCCGGTGAACAAGCGTCCGTTTACTCCGCTCTGTGTTGTCAATGTTACTGTGCAGTTGCTTTGCAACTCGTACATTTCATCGTAGGTCGGCATACGCCAGCCACTACCCCAGTTGGCTGTGGCAGCATCGGCACTCGAAGGAAGTGTGGTCGGATTGCTGGAATAGGTATAGTTATCCTCTGTATATGAGCTCTTGGTTGTGGTTTCTCCCCAAGCGTAGTAGTTGCCGTAGGCTGTAGGTGTGCTTGCGCCTACATTGCAGGTAGCCCACCTTGTTCCGCTTGGCAAACCGAGGTCAACCCATGCGTGTCCGTTTACAGTGCCTGTGCTTGCCGGGGTTGTAAATGTCATAACATCGCCGTAGCCAGTTCCTGCTACATTGGTTGCGTATGCCTTATAATAATAGGTGGTACTTGCAGAAAGGCCTGTCAATACCCTTGTATAGCTACCGGTTCCGTTGCCACTCTCCACACTTTGCGAAAGATTGTCCGCACTTGTGCCGTACATAAACCCTCTTGCTGTTACTGTGGCTTCACCATTTGAGGTTACATTGCCCTTGAGAGTTGCACCAGTGGCAGTTATATTTGTGGCGGATAGAGTTTCGACTCTCGGCTGGGAATAATGCGTGAAATTAAGCGTAATTGTTTGGCTTATAACTTGCATTTGCTCCACTATGGCACTTGCTACACTTTCACCATCAATGGTTGTATAACCCACATAACGCATATTGTCACCTATCAAGAACTCGTTGGTAGATGTCAGTTTCGCTTCAATTCCACCCGAAACGCCAGCGTACTTAATGCTGCATCCGCATCCGCTGCCGACATTCACCATCCTTATGGAATACTGGCGGTTGCCAACTGTTGCATTTAGCAGATAGGTCTGCGGATTTGCTGCCGAAATGTCAAAAATATGCATTCCTGCATCGAGCGAACCATTATATTCTGCATACAATTTTCCTGCAACATCAAGCAACTGCATGCGTACATCCTCGCGTTGCGACACAGAAAGTTCCACACGGGTTTCGCAGTCGAATGGATTCGGTATATTCTGCCCAAGCCCCTGCTCGGCAGCAATATTTAGATTTGCGCCAACCGTACTGCCAAGCACAATGATTGTGTCGGGGTATTCCACCATTTCCGTCCAGTTGCGAGTAACATTAATAACTGCAACCCTGTCCAAACGGCAGTAGTCAGTTCCATTAATTTGTCCTATAAAACGGACTGTTATTTCTTGTGAGAATGCTGGCATTGCAAGCAATAAAAGCAATGCCATCGTTGAAATAAATGTAATAAAATGCTTCATAATTATAAATATAACTACCATTACTAAAGTGCAAAAATACCCTATTGGGGAGAGGCTTATTATATATGATAGTAACCAATCTAGTTACAGTAACCATATTGGTTACACTTTTGCGCGAAAATCATCGGAAAGGTCGCGGAAAAAGTCGTGGTCTAAAGCCTTAGAAATACGTTGCAGTAAACCAATGTCGATGTTGTCTTTGCGGAAAATTCTGTGTATATGCGGACGGGCGCAACAGATGTCGTTTGCCAGTTGCGTGGCTGTCACTCCTTTCTGTTTCATTACTTCCTTTATGTGCTGCCCGATATGCATAAAAAGCGTGGAATTTATTACCTGCTGGCTCAAGGGTTTCCACGCCCACTTCAACAACAAGTTATCCCACGCCTATACAGGCGTTTCGTAACGTTTTCTTGTTGAAGTTTCTCTTTCGAGAATGTGGAAATTTTGAGCCAAGAATTCGTCCTGAAATGCTAATAATTAATCATTTATTTTCTGTTTTTACTGTCTTTCTGTGTCAATAATTTTAATGTTAATAGTCGCAAAGATACACCTTTTCCAATGAAATACAATCAATCATAAATTAAACTTGCAAAAATCTTTGCCAGTTTCCTCAAATTGTCATATTTTTGCCATTGTATAATAATGAAATACAGAAATAAAACATGGGAATGCAAAAAAATATTACACCTGTTCTTGAACATCAACCCAATATTCATTCTAAATCTATCCCAAAGGTTGAAAATGAGAATATGTCAGTTGATGAATATATTGCTCTTGTAAGGAAGGCATTGGATAAGCGTTATGAAAATATTCAAAGTTGAAGTTGCTCCATCAGCCAAAGCCGATGTAAACGAACTTGCAGATTTCCTTTTTGAAAACATGTCCCAAGAAGCAGCCTATCGTTACCTTGATACGATAGGACAAGAAATGGAATCATTGTCAATATTTGCAAATTGCATAAATGAAAGCCAATCGCTTATAATAAAAGGCATACATCCTCGTGCTAGACGCATGGTTTCTCACAACCACAAATGGAATTATGTTTTTCACATAGAAAAAGATACTGTCGTAATTGACAGACTATTAAAATCAAAACTTATAACGAAATAGTTATCGTACTTTGGCGGAAACATCGGATGAATTTAATCAAAAAACGAAATTTCCCGAAGCTGAAATTATTATTTAAACACATCGCGAGCTAAAGGTCGCGGATAATCATTACAAAAAATAATGGCACTATATGCAAAATATTCATAACTTTGCATTGCAGATTCAAAACAATATATTATGGAGGCAACAGTTTTTAATTCGGCGCAGATTTATTTGCTACGAATGTTCGAGCATATTAAAACCGACGATGAACTTCTTGAAATAAAGAAACTTATTGGTGATTACTATGCAAAAAAGATGGATGAACATCTCGATAAACTATGGGATGATGGTGTTCTGGACCAAAAAAGACTTGACGAAATAAATGAAATGGATCTTCATAAAATGAAATAAAACCTTATGCGGATAGTTCTTGATACCAATGCTCTGATACAGAGTATTCCTAAAAGAAGTACATACCGTGCAGTATGGGAATCCATTGTTTCTGGCGAAAATATATTGTGCGTGTCTAACGAAATCATAGAAGAATATGTAGAGATTCTTCAGCAGTTGACAAACAATGAAACTGCAAATGTCATTATTGAAGCCATCGTAAATTCTCCATACGTTGAATACGTTACTCCATATTATCGATTTAATTTGATAAAAGCAGATCCGGATGATAACAAGTTTGTTGATTGTGCTATTTCTGCAAATGCCAGATATATAGTAACAAATAACCATCACTATGATGTTCTACATAACATTAAATTCCCTCGTGTTGATGTTATCGCGCTTAAAGATTTTTATGAGATTATTTGCCTGAATAAGTAATTCGTCATTGGTGACATCTACTTGAGAAATATTTAGAAAAAGCGGAAACAATTTCGCCTCCGCTTTTCAATATAAATCTGTTTTCCTTTGCCTATATCATCTGCTCAATGTTCCACACAAAGGCTTTTACACCGACTTCCCTGTTGCGGTTGTCGAGTTTCTTTACTGTTTCGAGTAGTTCGGGAACTTTCTCATCAGGAACAACCGTCATTATGGCGGAGTTCATTTCTGGCCAAGTGTGAGTGCCACGGCGAGGTTCGCCTTTCTTTGTGCCTCGTCCCTGCACATTCTCCCAATATGTAAAACCTCTGATGTTCAGCGCATCAAGGATATATTCGACGCGCTCGGTGTTTGCCTGGTTATATACTATGAATACTGATTTCATTGCTAATTGTTTTTAGGTTCTTCATTCTGGTTAACTAAGGCTTCTGCTTCTTCCTCTTCCTTGTCAAGATGTTCGTAGTCGGCATTGTTGATGTCCATGAATACGAATGTCTTGCGGAGACGTGCCTGCTCGTCGCGTTCGCCCTTGCGCGAGAATATTGCATAGAGCACAGGTACTACAATCAAGGTTACGAATGTAGATACTGTAAGACCGCCGATTACGACAATACCCATGCCTTGCCACAATTCGGAGCCTTCGCTGGCGCTAATTGCCATTGGCACCATACCGAGAATTGTGGTGAATGCCGTCATAAGTACAGGACGCAGACGCGACTGTCCCGAAAGTGCAATTGCCTCTTTCAATTCGTAGCCTCTATCGCGCATAAGGTTAATGTAATCGACAAGCACGATACCATTCTTCACAACGATACCAATAAGCAATATCAAGCCCAATGCGCCCATCATGTCGAGGGTTGCGCCTGTGACGAGCAATGCGAGGATAGTACCTGTAATTGCAAACGGGATTGACATCATTATGATGAACGGCTTGGAGAACGACTCGAACTGCGAAGCCATTACGATGTAAACAAGCATCATGATAAGCAATGCCAAGGTTATCATATCCTTGAATGTATCCTGCTGGGTTTCGTACGAACCACCGAGGCGGGTTGAGATACCAAGCGGAATCTGTGTCTGGTCAATAACTCCCTGAATATCTTTTGCAAGGTCGCCCAAAGATGAGTTGTAAGGTGTTACACTGACGGTTAGGTAACGCTGGCGGTTCTTGCGCTCGATGTTTGGAGGACACCAGTACTCGTTAATTTCTGCAAGTTCGCTCAACTTTATCTTTTCGCCTCGCGGACTCATTATTGTAAGTTCCTCGATGTCGGTAAGACTGTTGCGGAATTCCTCTTTCAAGCGTACAACAATGTCGTATTCCTTACCGTCTTCCTTCAGGAATCCGGCAGTCATTCCGTTTACACGATACCTAACATACATTGCAGCAGCCGAGGTACTAAGTCCGTGACGAGCAAGTTTTTCCTTGTCGAAGTTTATCTGAAGTTCGGCGCGGTCTTCCTCACGGCTTATGGTGACATCACGAGCCGATGGCAGTTCCTTGAACTTGTGCTTCAACTCGGTTGCAAGGATGTTGGTTTCATCGAAGTCGTAACCATAGATTTCAACCGAAACATTGTTGTTGCCCATTCCGCCACCACCTTGACTGCTGGTCGATACCGAGTAGTTGATAATTTCGGGGTATGACTTTAATTCCTCGCGGATAACTTCGGCCATTTCGAAGATTGTGCGCTTACGCTCATACTTCTTCGAGGTTCTGACGGTCATGTTAATCTTGTTGTTGGTTGTTCCAGAGAACAATGCCGAAATACTTGACTCATCGTTAGAACCTGCCGAAGTTGAAATAACCTTTGTCTCGGGAATAAGTTCATGGATACGGCACTCGATTCTACGGGCGGTCTTCAAGGTTTCTTCAATTCTAGTACCACGCTGGAGTTCAATCTTTATCGACATGCTACCAGTATCCTGCTGCTGCATGAAGTCGGTACCGATTGTGCCGTTAGCGAACGGAACCAGCGAAAGAACGAATATTGCAAGTGCAATGAGCATTGTTACGAGCTTGTGGTTGAGGCAGACGCGCAACAATTTTGCATACAAAAGGTCAATCTTGTCGAACAGCTTTCCGATGGTGTTCTTGTGCGAGAAAATTTTCTTTTTCTGCTTTGCCAGATATTCCTTTTCTTCTTCCTTGTTGACGAAGAACTTGTTAGCCTTCAACATCTTGGAACAGAGCATCGGGATAAGTGTGATAGCCGTTGCCGTTGATGTACAAACCACTATAGTAACAATCCAACCCAATTCCTTGAACATGATACCAGCCATACCCGTCAGCATTGTCAGAGGTACGAACACGGCGACAATTACAAGGGTGGTTGCGATAACCGAAACCCAAACCTCGTTGGTTGCATAGATTGCAGCTTCGCGCGGACTCGAACCACGTTCGATATGCTTGGTGATGTTTTCGAGGACAACGATAGCATCATCCACCACCATACCGATTGCAATGGTAAGCGAAGCAAGAGATACGATGTTGATGGAGCTGTCGGCCATAAACAGGTACATGAACGATACTATAAGCGAAATAGGAATTGTCAAGCTGATGATCAATGTTGAACGCCAGTTGCCGAGGAATACAAGCACTACCAATACCACAAACAGCAAAGCGTAGAATATTGATTCGGCAAGACCGAAGATTGCGTTCTTGATTTCGATAGAACCATCGCGGATGACTGTACATTTGATGTCGGGAGGAAGGATTTTCATGATTTTTTCCATCTCCGCGTTCACCTTCTTACAAATTTCAACGGTATTTGCACCAGTCTGCTTACTAATTTGCAAACGAACGCCTTCCTTTCCGAGAACTTCCTGACCATTTTCGAGAATGCTGATACGCTCATCGAGCGACAAGTCCTTGATGGTATCGCGGACAGTTGCGAGATCGCGAACGAAAACCTGCTTGCCATCGGCAGTAGTTGTCACAACAATGTCGTTGATTTCGGAACTTTCAATGTATTCGCTTTCGACACGGAGCTGATACTGTTCCTTACCCATCTTCACTGTTCCCGATGCAAGGTTCAGGTTGTTGCCTGCAATGGCATTTCCAACCGATTCTACTGAAAGGTTGTATGCATCGAGCTGATTTGGGTCAAGGTCAACATAAATGTAGCGGTCGGGAGCACCAGAAAGCGATATGTTACCGATTCCATCGATACGGTTCAAGGTGTTTACCACATTGTCCTCCAATATCTTGTCCAGACCTGCATAACTCTCTTCGGCGGTGAAACCGAGCTGCATGATAGGCATTGAACTCGAGTTCAACTTAAGAATCATTGGTCGGCTAACACCATCGGGAAGATTGTCGTAAACCAAATCGACATACGAACGGATGTCGTTCATGACATCGTCGATGTTGGTTCCCCATTCGAATTCAAGTGTTACGATGGAAAGGTTATCCTTTGATGTGGAAAACAAGTTCTTAAGTCCGTCAACTGAGTTAAGCGCGTTTTCGAGAATCTTGCTTATGTTTGTTTCTATTTCACTGGCGTTAGCGCCCGGGTAAGTAGTCATGATGGTGACATACGGCGGGTCGATTTCGGGGAACTGGTCGATTGGCAGTCGCGACAGCGAGAACAGACCCATTACTATGACGGCGACAAAGACAAGTCCCGTAGTGATAGGCTTTTGTATTGCGGTTTTGTAGATACTCATCGTCTTGTCCTTTCTGCTTTATTTTGAAATGTTAAGTTTTACGCCATCTACGAGTTTTGCCTGACCGACAACAACAAGTTCGTCGCCTTCCTTAATGTCGTTCGATATGATTTCGATCTTGTCGTCGAAGCGCTTGCCCATTTCTACGACTATACGCTTTGCGTAGCCGTCGTTGTTTACGAATACATATCTTTCGTTAGCACCTTGCAGTTTCAAAACCGACTGGTAAGGAACGATGATAGCCTCAATATTGTCGAGGTCGATGTTGACGCTCATATACATACCGGGACGAAGTTCCTCCTTTGCGTTCGGGATTCTAACCTTTGCTTGGAAAGTGTGAGTGTTTGCATCAATGGTCGGGTAGATTATTTCGATAGTGCCCTCAAAAGTGCGACCTTTATAAATATCTGTAGAAAGCTGAACTTTTGTTCCTGCCTTTATCATTGGGAAGTAAGCTTCAGGAATATTGACAATCGCCTTCAATGTATTTATTTGAATAAGTGTAAGGATTGGCATACCGCTGTAAAGTTCGCCTGCTTCAAAATTCTTTGCCGAAATCACACCCGAAAAGTCTGCCTTGACGTATGTGTTTTTCTCAAGGAACTCAAGGTTTTCCTTGGTTAAGTCGTACTGAACTTTTGTCTGGTCGTAGGTCTGCTGCGAAACGCTTCCGCTCTTAAGCAAGGCTTCTACACGACCAAGTTCTTTTTCAAGGTTTGCAAACTGCAATTGAGTGGTTTTCAACTGGGTTTCGTCCATCACAACCAAAGTCTGACCTTTGCCTACTCGCGAAGCAACATCAACATTTATTTTCTTGATAATGCCCGTAACTGATGGCGAAATATTCATGGTTTCGTATGGTTGCAGAACTGCCGAAATGCTGATGCTTTTCGATATGGTTTCCTTTGCGAGAGGCTGTACCTGTACCAGTTCTTCTCTTTCCTTTTCGACGGCATTTGCTGTCTTGTCTTCTTTCTTCTCCTTGCAACCTGTTGCCGTCAGTACCAATGCCGAGATGATGGCAACACCGATAAAATTCTTTATATTCATTGTCTTGACTATTTTCTATTTAAAAGTTGTTCAAATTCGATTTGTGCGTTCACGAGATTGAGAACTGCTGAAATGTAGCTGCTCTGCGCCGAGATGATGTCGCTGCTGGCTGTTGTGAGTTCGAGGCTCGATGCCATTCCGTGTTCAAACTTGTTCGACACATTGGTAAATACTCGCTCGGTAACTTCGAGGTTAAGTTTCTGTGCCTCGTATGTCTCGTAGTTGGATGTAACATTGTACCTCAGCTGGCGTTCCTGAACAAGCAGGGCATCGCGAGTATTTTCGATGGTGTTCTGGAACTCGTTGTAAGTAATCTTGGCCTGCTTCACATCCGACCAAGTCTTTCCACTGCTCCATATTGGTATGTTGAGCGTAAGACCGATAAGATTTGGTGGTGTCATGTTGAAACCTTCTTTCTGACCAAAATAAGTTCTGCCCGAATACTGGTAGTATGCGCTCAAAGTCGGGACATAGCCCATTATCTTGAGGTCGATTTGCTTTTTCAAAAGTTCTGAATTCTTTTGTAGCAATTGGTAGTCGTAGTTATTTTCAATGTTGAACGATTCGTTCTGCAGTGCGAGAATTGCTTCGGGTTTCAAAATGTCGTCAACAGTCTGAGTGAGTGTAAGTTTTGTGTTTACACCGCAACCAAGCTGAAGACGCAAAGAGTTTTCGAGCATCTCAAGCGACCTATTAGTCGAGTTGATACTTGTACGCAACGACAAGACCTGAACCATAAGCTTGTCGGCATCGGTTTGTTCGGCAGCACCGACATCCACTGCATTTTGGGTTGTCTGTTGCAACGATTCAAGGTTTTCGAGACTGCGTTCAAGCAGTTCAGTGGTATTCTGCATTACGAGAATCGACATATAAACCTTAGCAACCAGATACCTTATTTCGTCTTCGGACTGCTTTTTTGTAAGATCCGACAAATCCTTCGACATTTCGGCTAGTTGTACACCTATAATTTGTTGTCCACTCAATGCCATTGATGCTGTGATTCCGAGGGTTCCTGTTGCAGGCATCGACATCGACATCATTCCGAAGTTCATTTCGTATCCGCAGTAGTTTGAGTATCCGAGACTTGCACTAACCTGAGGAAGCATCGATGCGATTGCGCCCCACTTGGCAGCTTCAGCTTTCTGTATTTCAAGACTTGAATTTTTCAATGTCTTGTTGTGTTCAACAGCATAGTCCTGTGCCGACTTGAGTGAAATTGATAACGCTCCTTCCTGTTGCGTCTCGTTCTGCGCAAATGAATGTGCCACTGCAAACATCAAAAGTGATGCAGTTAGAATTAACGCCCTTCTTTTCATTTGTTATCTTTGTTTTTTATGAGTTTCTTAATCTTTTCGTTAATTATTTCCTGTCCCTGCGGAGTCGAGATGCCAATCAGCAACGGAATGGTAAGCGTGTTGTGGAATGCTACAGGCGGTTTGCTGCGGATAAATTCCTGATCATTCTCGCATGCTTGCACAATCTTCTGAGTTACATAAATAAGTATTTCAGAATCAACCTCTTTCTTGAAATAATTTTCAATCTTTCCGCGTTCAATCAACTTAAAGAAGGTGCTATATGTTTCCTCAACAATCTTTTCGTATGCATTTGAATAAATTGCTGGATGATATTTCTTCAAGTCCTCAATGGTTTTAGGATTTGTTTTTGAAGTTGGATTATTTTGCACCTTGTGTTCGGCAATCTGGAATATCGCATCAAGAACATTATCGCTTTCTGCGATTATCTTCTTTATCTTTTCATTCGCTTTTTGCAACTCATGTTGCATCACCTGCGTCACAAGGTCATCCTTATCCTTGAAAATCTCGTAGAGAGTGCGCTTGGAAATCTTCAGGTCCATTGAGATGCTATCCATGGTTACCAGCCTGATACCGTTGGTGTTAAACATCTTTGCGACCTCTTCGAGTATAGTTTCCTTTTCAATCATAAATATACTATTAAAGATGCCGCGAAATTAGGAAACTTTTTTATGCGAAAACTTTTCCTACGGTTAAAGTTTTGTTAATGATGATAAGACTATGATTGGGCCTCCAAATTCTCTGTTTCGGGGGCTTCTGATTCCGCTTCAGCATTGACTTTGTGCTTGGATGCACCGCTATTTTCGTTCTTTTTGCGCAAATATGCCACTATGGTTTTTCTTAAATGCTCGCCATCCGAAACCTTATGGATTTTTCCGTTCTGTGCCACCGAGATATTTCCCGACTGCTCGGACACAATTATTACTAAAGCCGAGGAGTTTTCAGACATACCCAAGCCTGAACGGTGACGCAAACCATATTCGTTTGGCAAATTGGGATTCTGCGATACAGGAAGAATGCACTTTGCTGCCACGATTCTGTTCTTTTCTATTATCATTGCACCATCGTGAAGAGGAGCATTTTTGTAAAATATAGCCTTGATTAACTGTGTGTTAATGTCGGCATTCAATTTTTCTCCTGTCTGTATTATCGTTTTCAGTGATGTTTCGCGCGTAATTACTATCAGCGCGCCAGTCTTGGATTCTGCCATCTCGACGCTAGCCTGCACAATATTGTCAACTCCATCGTGCGAAAAGTCGTTGATTAGCTTGACTTTACCGAGTATGGCACCACGTTTTATGTATTTGTCGCCAAGAATTAGCAGGAACTGCCTGACTTCCTGCTGAAAAACAATAATCAGGACTATTACGCCTACACCAATCACTTGACCCATAATGGATTCCAGTAGTTCCATCTTCAGCGCTTTCACAAGCAGCCATACCAAATATACGATTGCTATTCCGAAAAAAATCTTCATCGCCGCCGTACCCCGAATCAATTGGTATAGTTTGAACAACAGGAAAGCGACAATGAGTATGTCGATTACATCTATTACGGTAATATGTATCAGCGACAATAACACCTATTATATATTATGGCGCAAAAGTAAAAAATATTTACGATTCGGCAAAGCCGAGCTAAAGGTTCCGAAGAATGATTTTAGATTTGATGAATCTAAAAATATATCCCAACGACCATCACATCATCAGTCTGCTCGTTACTTCCACGCCATTCGTCAAGTTTCAAAGAAAGGAATGCTTTCGCCTCATCGGGATTCTTGTGCGAAGATTCGAGCAAAATATTGCGGAAACGCGGGTATTTCAACTTGCCAACGGCACCAAACTGGTCGGGATAACCGTCGGATGACAGAAATACTACATCGCCAGACTTGACAGACAAAACATCCTCGATGAAAACCTCATCGCCAGCACTTCCCATTATTGCATTCGATGACTTGTATTCATGAATTTCTCCATCCGAAACGAGCCACATTTTCTGCTTGGAACCAAGAAAACGCACCTCGTTTCCACAAATACGAAGCATCGACAGGCAAAGCGATTCGCCCTTGAGATTTTCGGCAGATGAAACTATTTTGCAAAACTCATTGTTTATGAATGATGCCATTTCGGGCAAATTGTCATACTTTTCTATCGCAGCATACACCGACTTTATACCCAAAACCGACAAAAATCCTCCCGAAATTCCATGTCCCGTGCAGTCGCCCACAACCACATACGACACCTCGCCTCGCGATACTGCAATATGGAAGTCTCCACCGACAGTAATCTTAGGCAAATCGAGCACAAACATACGCAAATTGCAATCCGTCAAGCCACTGCTCATACATCCCAACTGTATTTCGCGGGCGTAATCGAGATTGGAAGATATTTCCTCATCGCGCTGCTTAAGGTCGGAGTTAAGTTTTGCTAGCATCTTGTTCATACGACTTTTTTTGACAAGCAAGAATGCAATTATTGCAATGAAAAATATCACAATAGAAATTACGGAAATGAGTATAATGTTTAATATTTTTTGATGAGCAATCTCATCATTGCGTTGCTCTATTTCTAATTGCGTTAATTGTTTTGTTATTTCAATACTATATATATTGTCATTCAATTCATTAAATAATTGGAGATAATAATCCGCCTGTTCATAATTGCCCGTTTTCACATATAAATTATGGTAATTCAGATAAAGGTTTAGTCTTATATTTCCAAATGAATTTAAATTACATATACTATCAACTTTTGCCAAATAATCAAAAGCATTATCATATTTTCCTTCCCTAATACATATTGACGAAATATTATTAAGCGCAGATGCCAATGTATATGAATCTGTATTTTCGTCTAGCATCAACATCATTTTCAAATAATATCCTTTTGCAATTTCTTTATCCCCATAAAAATATTGTAATTCAGCGATGTTGTTATAAATCGCAATTTTTGTACTTGGAATAGATGTTATATTCAACGCGCTATCGTATAACATCAAAGTCGTGTCATATTTTTTTTCTTTATAGTACAAGTCGGCAATATTAACTAGCACAGCAGCATACGATTCATCATCTCCTAGTGTTTTCATATTTTCCAATGCTTCGTTGAAATAATAATGCGCCAATTTGTAATTCTTGTATTCTCGATAGACTTCTCCTAACCCCAAATTAATTCGCCACGACAATGACACATACCCCATTCCATCTGCAATTTTTTCCGCATAATCATAATATTTTACAGAAGTTGCATAATCACCCATTAAATATTTTACATTTCCCTTGCAGTAATATGCGTATGCTTGTAATTCGGGATATTTTAATTTTTCAGAATATAGCAAAAATGTATCAGCATATTCGTCTGCAATATTATTATCTATTTGCGAATAATACTGAATAAAATATTCATATATTTCTATCTTTTTCCAATCATCATCTGTTTTCGCCAATTCCCTCCTCAAACTATCCACATACTCATCCTGCGCAAAGCCAGTCAATGCCAATACACAAAACAATATGCCCGACAGAAAGTTTTTCATTATTTCTTCCTAAAAACTTTACCGATTATCCTCTTGTACATTGCCGTCATGTCTTCCGAAAGGTTGAAATACAAGGCCGGCACAATGAAAACTATGCAAATGACAGCCGAACGCACTGCAAGGTCAACAATAAGGTTGCCAATTTCGGGAATAAGCCATGCTAAAATATATGCCACCGCGCCGAAAAGTATTACTGCCAAATGCTTGACACAGAAGGGCTGGAAGCCAAATTTCAACTTCACAAATGCTATCCTCATCACCGAATACACAAGGAACGAAAGCATTGATGCCACCGCTGCACCTGTAATGCCATAAATTGGCAACAACCAGACATTAAAACCGAATATCAACCCAATGAGCATCACCATGATAAGCGTATGGTAACGGTAATATTTGCTGTACTGGATAATCTCACCGCTCACACTTGCCGCCATCTGTATCAGATGCGAAATGGCTATGA
This sequence comes from Bacteroidales bacterium, assembly GCA_017551515.1. Taxonomy (GTDB): domain Bacteria; phylum Bacteroidota; class Bacteroidia; order Bacteroidales; family ML635J-15; genus Bact-19. Next base: position 13,822 of record JAFZLK010000108.1, read on the forward strand.
ATAGTATAACCAACCGACCATCAGCATACTCGGCTGGAAGCATACGCAAAATATTGTCGATGTTGCCCCACACGAGTACAAAAAGCAATACTCCAATTATCAGCATGTTGGTAGTGCATTTTCGGTAAACTTTCAGCACCATGTAGTTGTCGCCACTCTTGAACGACTCGGTAATTACCGTGCTCGAAATCCTTACTATGGAACGCCCTGGAAGTAAAATCATCGAGCCAAAATAAAATGCAATGGAATATATACCCGTCGCACCAAGGTCACAGTAATGGTTGATGAAATAACGGTCTATCTGATTGACAAACACCCCACTGAAGCTGGAAATCACTCCATAGAACGCCACCGAACACATCGCCCTGACAAATTCGCGTGTAAGCAGTTTCTTCGAGGGCTTCAGCGACATATTTCCCTGCACAATAAGCAATATCAACAACAAAACCGTTGGAACCCCGTATGCCGCAACATAATAGATTATGAAACCGTTGAAATCCAGCACACCGAAGTAGAACAGTCCGATGCCGATAAGGTTTAGTATGCGCAAAAGGAATTCCTTGACAAACAGCCCGAACGACGAATTGTAGAACATTCGGTTATACACATCGCTCAGCAGATAGAATATGGTTATGTAAATGAGTGGCAGAAGCAGGAAAACATAGTCGGCGAACAACTTCGACTTCTCAATGTTCTGTGTTACAAGATAATCGCGTGCGCCAAAATATCCAGCAGTACAAATCAGCGAGCCGAAAATTCCCACCGCGATTAGTAAAAACGGAAAACCATTGTGCTTGTGTTCTGGGTCGCGGAAATACGGGAAAAACCTGACTATCACATTGGTAAAACCGAAACACCCGAATTGTCCCACAATGGATGACAAAGCAATAAGCAGATTGGTAAGTCCGATTTCATCGGTTGTGAAAATCTGCGGCATGAGCAGGGCTACATTCACAAAACCTATGAACGCTCCGAGGTAGGAATAAATCGAACCTTTTATTGTCTGTTTTGCAATGAGTCCCATAAATCGTAAATACTTTTTTTCGACTTGATGTTTTCAAACGGCAATAGGTAAGCGCCAGAAATGCAATCAATTGAACGCAAAGCCGTCATCGCTCTTTCCAATCCGAACGAACTGTAGTCGCGAACAATAAAAAGATAGTCGAATTTATTTAATTCGTCAATAAGGCAAATGCCGTTGTGCCTGTTGGATATTAACATAAGGTCGGATTTGCGGAAACTATCGATGGCATTTCCGTAAACCGAATACTTGTTAGGCTCTGCGTTGGCAACATTGTCAAACAACGACATTGCTTGTGGCTGTTCGCGTTGCACCTCAATTTCCGGAAGAAGATAAAAGTCCATTCCAAAGACACGGACAAGACCAAACGCCAATTTGTAGTCCTTTTCCGACGATGATATACCCACAATCTGGAAATTGACATTCGGAATATATTCCAACTTTGGCTTCTGAGTCTTCATAGTGCAAACTTACATAAAAAATTGATGGCAAAGGAGAAAAATAGAAAAAATCTTGTAGCAGCGCAACGCATTGCGCTGCTACAGTTATGAATTTAAAAATTCCTCCATCTCCATACTTGCCTCTTCCCACAACGACATCTGCTGCTCAAGTTCCTCGTTCAGCTTTGCCGACATTTTGTAGGCGGTCTCAAGTTTCTGCTGTTCGATTGAAGGATTCGACATAAGGTCGTTAAGACCAGCAATTTCAGATTCAAGTCTTTCAATTTCGGCTTCGGCCTTGTCGATTCGGTTCTGTATGGCACGACGACGCTTGTTGAGTTCCTTGTTTTCCAAGTAACGCTGCTTGTTGTCCGACATTGGCATTTCCGACTTTACTTCGGCAAGTTTGCGGTCTTTTATCTCAATCTCACGCATATCCTCGATTTTCTTATTGCGCAGAAAATCGTAAATTCCACCGACATGCAAGCGTATCTTTTTGTTTTTAAACTCATAAACCTTCGACACAAGCCCATCAAGGAAATAACGATCGTGCGAAACTATTATCAATGTGCCATCATAGTTCTGGAGAGCCTGTTTTAAAATGTCTTTCGAACGAATGTCCAAGTGGTTGGTCGGCTCATCGAGGACAAGCAGATTGTATGGTTGCAGAAGCAATTTTGCCAATGAAAGTCGCGAATGTTCGCCACCAGACAAAACCTTTACCTTCTTGTCGATGTCCTCGCCCGAAAACAGGAACGCTCCAAGAATATCTCTAATTTTAGTGCGAATGTCGCCAACGGCAATGCGGTCGAGAGTATCGAACACAGTAAGTTCTGGATCAAGAAGTTCGTCTTGATTCTGTGCAAAATAACCAATATTGATATTGTGCCCTATTTTCAATTCGCCAGTATATTCAGTTTCACCGACAATGATTTTCGACAGCGTGGTCTTGCCTTCGCCGTTTCGTCCGACAAAAGCAACCTTCTCGCCACGTTCAATCACAAGGTCAATCTTGTCAAGGATTAGATTGTCACCATAGCTTTTGCTAAGTTCCTTGGTTTCGACAACAATGTCGCCAGAACGCGGTGCAGGAGCGAACTTTATGTGCATTGCGGCATTGTCAAGGTCATCAACTTCGATAATATCCAGTTTTTCCAACTGTTTTATGCGCGACTGAACCTGATTGGACTTGGTTGCCTTGTAACGGAATCGCTCGATAAATTCCTCGGTATCCTTTATCAGTTTCTGCTGGTTCTCGTAGGCGGCAAGTTGTTGTTGCAAGCGTTCTTGTTGCAATACCTTAAACTTTGAATACGGAACTTTGTAATCGTATAACTTGCCCAGATTTATCTCAATGGTACGCGTTGTTACATTATCAAGGAAAGCACGGTCGTGCGAAATTAGCAACACTGCACCCTTGTATGCCTGCAAAAAATCCTCAAGCCACTGAATTGACTCTATATCAAGATGATTGGTAGGCTCGTCAAGCAAAATCAAATCGGGACTTTGAAGAAGGATTTTTGCAAGTTCCACCCTCATACGCCAGCCACCGCTAAACTCCGAAATCTTGCGGTTGAAATCACTACGCAAAAAGCCTAATCCTTTCAGAATCCTTTCTATCTCGGACTCCATGTTGTTCACACCAACAATCTGCAGATGTTCGTTGAGATGAGCCAAATTTTCGGCCATCTTGATGTAAGAATCTGATGTATAATCGGTTCTCGTTTCCAATTCGGCTGTAAGACGGTCAATTTCACGCTGGATTTCAGCGATATTGTCAAAAGCCTTCTTAGTTTCCTCAAGCACAGTGTTTTGTGTCGATGCAAGCGTCATCTGTTGTGGCAGGTAACCAATGCTTATTCCAGACGGTTTCGACACACTTCCTTCGGTTGGCTCCACCAAACCGCAAATCACTTTCAACAAGGTTGATTTCCCAGCACCATTTTTTCCAACAAGACCTATGCGGTCGCGACGGTTTATCATAAAACCGATGTTGGAGAACAATTCGAAGCCTCCGAAACGAATGGTTATGTTGTCGATTGATAGCATTTTGATTTTCTGCTATTTAGATTCGGTTTTTGCCTTGTCCACCTTAAGAGATTCCCGATATTCCGCCAGTTTTTTTCTTCTGCGGTTTGTCATCCAACGAATCAAATAATTGAAGACTTCCAAACCAAGCAATACTAGTGCTGTGGAAACTATTGCAAGTATATACATTCCGCCTCCGCACGCAAGTCCGATAGCAGCAGTAACCCACACGCCAGCAGCAGTAGTCAATCCGCGGATAACATTTTCGGCCTTATGAAATATGATTGTACCAGCACCTATGAAACCGATGCCAGTCACCACTTGTGCTGCAATTCGTGCTACATCCCATCGCTGTTCTTCTCCAAGCTTAATACCATCAAATCCGTATGCAGACACCACCATAAAAAGTGCAGAGCCAAGTGCCACAAGGAAATGCGTACGCAATCCTGCCTCCTTCGCACGATATTCGCGTTCAAGTCCAATGGCTCCACCAAGCATGGCAGCAACAAAAATTCTCAATATAAATTCCCAAGTCATGTCCATATTGCAAAAATATTTCTTTTAATTGTATTAGCCATCATTTTGTTCAAAAAAACTTGCGAACTATACAAAAAGAAAAGTTGAACCGGGGAGATCCAACTTTTCCGTATTTAGTGAGCATTATGAAAAAACCTATTCAGCAAATAAAAACTTACAAGTCTTTATTTGATTTCTGTTTTGCAAAGTTACAAAATAAATTTGGTTCTGCAATGATAAATTTGAAAAATTTTCAAAAGATATTTCATGATAGCCAGATTCAAGATTGAAATCCTGTTGACCAACAACTTGCCCTAGCAAATTTGTTATCGTTATAGTTGTATTTGAAGCATCGGTAAGCGTAAACGCTATTTTTGCATCTTCATTTGCCGGATTTGGAATAACAGACAAGTTGGACATAATCTCCACATCATCAACAGATAGCACATCAGAAGATGTATATGAGAGTACCCAACCATCACCAACAACTTCATTTATATTCGAAAAGAATTTCACAACGACAACGCCTTCCGGTATTGTTATAGGTTCTCTAGGAATATTATTAGAGTTATACTTTACAACCAAATTTGAATTAGTATTTGATTTCTTATAAAGTGCCACATAATCCTCACCATCGTTTGCCAAATTGAAGTTCTGGAAACTGATGGTAATCTGTGCTGCTCCTTCCGGCATTATCTTCCACTGACAATTTGCATTGTCCTGGTACTGGCATGACTTGCTACCATCACCGAAACTTCCCGAAGGATTGTACAATTTAACAGCCATAGAATTACAATAGATACTCTTATATGACAAACGCCAACCATCAGCCTCGCCTTGTCCATCGGTATGGAACTTTAGGGTAACTGCTCCCATAGGAGTTTTTATGCTCTCATTTGGCAAATTGCTGTTGTCGTATGTTGCAATAAGATCTGTTGATGTTTCATCTCCAGCGAAAACATCTAAATAGTCGCCATCAGCAAGATCGAACTTCGAGAAATTAACAGTTATATATGCGCCACATTCCGGATTGATAACATATACACAATCTTTGTTAGCAGAATAATTGTATGCACGGCTTCCATCATCAAAAGAACCCTCCGTTCCTCTAATTGTCATTGATTGACATGCAGAAAGATCCTGATTTGGATGAATGTTTATCACAACTTCCTGATTACTGATAAAATTATTTTCCTCGCCACCAGCAATTGCCGTAGAATGCAGATTGTCAAGGGTATAAAAACCATTTCCAGCCGCAGCACCCCAGCCCCATTGCATGTGAAATTTTTCTGTTGTACCATTTATTTGATATCCATCGCAGTTCCATGCATGTCCAACTTCTGTTGACGAGCCGCTATACACCATAGGATATCTCTGGTCAATCTGCGACCTCAACAAAGAATGCCACTCTGCATCACTATATGATTCTGAACTAAACCAACCGCCTCCCCTTGATGCATATCTAACATCACTAGCATAATTGAAATAAGTCTTCAATGCGGTTGGGACATCCCAAGTCTGGGCACCAGAACCATCAGCAGCCCAATGCATTTTCACAGCGACTCCGACATGGAAGCAAATCTTTCCAATTTCCTCATTTTCGTCCTTTGTGGGATCATCAAGCATAGAATTCCAATCGTATGTCTGACTTGCGAAATTTACAGTAATGTTCCCACAACCTCCATTTGAATAGTTTGAATGAGTATAAGAACCACTACCACTTGCAGGCCAGTTCCAATACTTCATAACATGACAAGTTGCTGTTGCCACACAACCTACTGGTGCATGTCCATGAAACGATGAATCGCCGCCTGTCTTTGTCGGACACATAGAGTTGAAAGGCCATCCCTGCTCCCAAACAATTCCGTCAAGCAAAATAGGAGATGTTACGACTTCACGAGTTGCCCTTGTCTGTGGATCGTATGTCAAAAGGTAATTCCATTCAACATGATTCATTTCAACCATTTCAGCATCAGCCTTGTTTGCATTATCGTTTGACTCACTATAATAATTAAGGTATGCAGCCTGACCTGGCGACATATTGTGCATATTGAACGAAGACTCAAACGAATACGCAAGTACTGGCATAATCTGGTCATCGGACGAAACAACAATATAGCCCTCATCGCCATTCACATCAAAAATATACAGATTGTACTTCGGATTCGCATCGTTAGGATTTACTACACAAGTCAGATCTATGTCATTCCATTCGGTTGCACGAAATGCATTGACAGTCTGGTAATAATATGCTTTAGCTGCTTTCTCAGCATCTTTATAGGAAACACGTTCCGCCATTGCATTGAAAGCAATCACCATAATTGTCAATAATACTACTAATTTTTTCATATACTTTTTGTTTCTAATTTCCAGTTTCTGTGTTTCTATGTTTCTAAGTTTAAAGTTGTTTATGGGTATTTGATATTGTTTAAAAATTGTTCGAAAATTTTATTTAAAAGTTCAATAGTTTAAATTTAAGTTGCAAATATAATCATTTTTTAATTAAGTCGGAGTTAAAATGCAATCCTATGGACTCTCGCCTTGCCATCGCCTGACGGATAATGAGATAACCTATATTAATAAGGTTTCGTAATTCGCATAAGCTAACAGTTACCTTTGAGGTCTTGAACAAGTCCTCTGTTTCGCGATACAATATCTCCAGACGGTCGAATGCACGTTTTAGGCGAAGGTCGGTACGCACAATGCCAACATAGTTGCTCATAATCTGCTGCAATTCCTTGAGCGAATGCGAAACAAGAATCAATTCCTCATTGGTAATCGTTCCTTCCTCGTTCCACAGCGGAATTTTATTCAATATCGCTTCGTCGGGCATAACTGCATCCTTTGAATCCTCGAATGCCCTGTGTGCAAAAACCACCGCCTCAAGCAACGAATTGGATGCCAATCTATTAGCACCATGCAAACCTGTACAAGCAGCCTCCCCTACTGCATAAAGATTTTGTATCGAGGTACGTGCATATTCATCGGTCTTGATACCACCGCACATATAATGCGCTGCCGGTACAACTGGTATCAGATCGTTCTTAATGTTGATTCCTATTTCGAGGCACTTTGCATAAATGGTCGGGAAGTGTGTCATCAGCACATCTTTGTCAATGTGCCTTGCATCAAGGTAAACATGTTCGTCACCCGAAAGTTTCATTTCCGAATCGATTGCCCTTGTTACAACATCACGAGGAGCAAGCGAACCGCGTTTGTCGTACTTCACGCAGAAATCCTCGCCTTTGCGGTTGCGCAGTATTGCACCAGCACCACGCATAGCCTCTGTAATAAGAAAGGCAGGTCTCTCGCTCGGATTGTAAAGCGTTGTCGGATGAAACTGAACAAACTCCATGTTCTCTACAGCACCCTTTGCCCTGTAAACCATTGCAATACCATCGCCTGTAATATGCACCGGATTGGTCGTACTCATATAAGCGTTTCCACATCCACCAGTTGCAATCAAGGTTTTCTTGGCGTAAACATTGAATACTTTCTTATTATTAACATCGTAAACGTATGCACCATAGCATTTTATGTCGGGTGTAGCACGCGTGACTTCAACGCCAAGATGATGCTGGGTTATTAGCTCTATTGCGAAATGGTCTTCGTAAATGTCAATATTTGGATTGTTTCTAACTTCTTCTACTAAAGCACGTTGAATTTCTGCCCCAGTCTTATCCTTGAAATGCAGAATTCGCTTCTCGGAGTGACCGCCTTCGCGATTCATATCGTACTGACCAGTTGAATCGGTATCGAAATTCGTTCCTATTTCAACAAGATCACGGATACGTTCAGGAGCCTCGCGTACAACTATTTCCACAATTTTCCTGTTGTTTATGCCACAACCGGCAATCATAGTGTCCTCGATATGTTTTTCAAACGAATCATAGCTGTTCATCACGGATGCAATTCCACCCTGTGCCTTTACGGTAGAAGTATCATCAATCTTGTTTTTACATATTATTGCCACGCGACCGTACTTGCTGACCTTTGTCGCATAAAACAGACCAGCGATTCCGCTGCCTATCACTAAAAAATCTACTTGCTTTCTCATTCCTTTAAACTACAAGCCATTTTAAGAGTGCAAATGTAATCCAAAACTTGTTACTACGAGTTTCATTTGCCATTTTTTTGACATTCGGAGTTCAAACCACTGACTATAAGCAATATTCTTATCTTAAAAGTCAATATTGGATGATTTTTAAGCGAGCGGGAAACGGGGATCGAACCCGCGACCCTCAGCTTGGGAAGCTGATGTTCTACCACTGAACTACTCCCGCATCTGCGATGCAAATATAAATGATTTTAATGATTCAAAAACAAAAAGAATAAAAAAAGCTGTAGAATTTTACTCTATCTTCTCTGCTAGTTCCAGCCAGCGCATTTCCTTTTCGTCAATGGTATCAATAAGTTGCGAATATTCCTCCGACTTTGCAGCGATTTCAAATGGAGATAGTTTTCCAGAATTAAGTTCATCCTCCATAGCTGTACGCTTCACATTCAGTTCTTCGATTTCCTTTTCCAACATATCGTATTCGCGCTGCTCGTTGTACGACAACTTTTTCTTCTGCGGTGCAACAACCTTTTTCTGTTCTTGTTGTGCTGGTTTCGGCTCCTTGACTTCCTTAGGCGATGCAAACTCCATATACCTGTCATATTCCTTTGAATCACGGAATTGCGTATAGTTGCCTGGGAAATCTACAATCCGCCCATCGCCTTCAAAAACAAAGATATGGTCGACAATCTTGTCCATGAAAAAGCGGTCGTGCGAAACAAGAATGACAGTTGCATCAATCATGGTCAAATACTCTTCAAGTACCTGCAAAGTTGTGATGTCCAAATCGTTGGTAGGCTCGTCCATTATCAGCACATTGGGCTGTTGCATAAGAACCGTACAAAGGTAAAGCCTGCGTTTTTCGCCACCGCTGAGTTTGCGCACAAGCGTATGCTGCATATCGCCAGTGAACATGAAATAGTTGAGCAGTCCAGATGCCGAAAAACTCTTTCCATCACGCAACTTCACATCATCCGAAATCTTACGCACAATATCGATTGGCTTGTCATCATCGTTGAAAGTAATGCCCTCCTGCGTGTAGTATGCGAATTTTACTGTCTGTCCTATTTCAATATGACCGCTGTCTGGTGCAAGATTGCCTGTTATAAGGTTTAAAAAAGTGGTCTTGCCTACCCCATTTCGTCCCACAATGCCAATCTTTTCGCATCGCGAAACCTTGTACGAAAATTCATCGATAATTTTTTGATTGCCAAACGATTTAGACACATTGTAAATATCAATGATTTTCTTTCCCAGACGCTGATTTGCAACATCGAGTTCTAGTTTTCTCTCATCTATTCGCTGCGATGCCCTTGCTTTCAGGTTTTCGAACTCATCAATGCGGTATTTTGCCTTGTGTGAACGCGCCTTTGGCATGCGGCGAATCCACTCCTGCTCGGTACGCATTAGGTTCTGCGCCCGCTCGATATTGGCTTGCAAATTTTCAATACGCTCCGCCCGCTTTTCGACATAATAGGTGTAATTGCCTGAATACGAATATATGTTTCCTCCATCCATTTCGATTATGGTATCGCATATACGGTCGAGGAAATAGCGGTCGTGGGTAACCATAAAAATGGTTATGTTGGCTGATGACAGATAATCTTCAAGCCATTCTATAACATTGAGGTCCAACTGGTTTGTCGGCTCATCAAGAATAAGAAGCTGAGGTTCGCAAATAAGCAGTCCTGCAAGTGCCACGCGCTTTTTCTGTCCACCACTGAGCGTACCGATTTTCTTGTCAAGGTCATGAATGTCGAGTTTGCCGAGTATCTGTCTTATGCGTGATTCGTAGTCCCAAGCATTGAGTGCGTCCATCTTATCCAACAGAGATGGCAGAACCTCGTGAGACTCTGAATAAAGGCAGTCGTTGTATTGGCGGATAGTCTGCGTAATCTCGTTTTCAAGCACAAAGACGGCATCAAGCACTGTGCGGTCGGGATTCATTGCTATTTCCTGTGGCAGATAGCCTATCCGCACATCGCGCCGGCGGCTCAATTTTCCGCTATCTGATGAGTCAACGCCTGCAAGAATGTTGAGCAAGGATGTTTTGCCCGTGCCGTTCTTGGCGACAAGGGCAATTTTCTGCCCTTCGCCTATGCTTAGGCTGATGTTCTCGAACAGCAGTTTGTCGCCGTACCGCTTGCTAATGTTTTCTGCCTGAAGAAGACTTTCCATATCACACTCCTCTAGTCATGCTGAACTTGTTTCAGCATCCATTACAATAATTATACTGTGCCTCCCTTTTCAGATCCTGAAATAAATTCAGGATGACAAAAAGGAAGGCAAAACCACAAACATTTTTATAATCAACAACAATCATTCTTTTCTATCCCAAAAAGTCATCCTATATTTGCTGCGTAAAAATAAATGTTATTTTTATGTAGAAAAATGATTATTAACTTTTCAAACAGAAGGGGGAAAGGAATAAGATTAAAAAATGTCATTAATCTCCAAAGATTCTTCAGC
>JAFZLK010000109.1 GCA_017551515.1 Bacteroidales bacterium
ATTTAAGGTTCTGGTCTGTTTCCAATTCCTCGACATAGAAATTGTTAAATTTTGGCGTTGAAAAATCCTCTATTGACATCAAGTCCACCGCCGTATATATCTTAATGGTAATTATAGCACCCTCACCTTTCGCAAGATTCGATTTGCTTGAAAATGTGCGCAATAGCACATCATCGGATGATATTGTTGCCTTTGGCTGATTCTGTTGTTGCTGTTGGCGCGAACTTCCAGAACCAAAGATGTCCTCGAACGGGTCGTAGTAACTTGACTGGCGTTGTTGTTGCTGTTGCACGGCTTCTTTCTGCACTGTGACCGAAATGCTGTTGGATGTGTATTTTGTTCCGCCGACAACTGCAACAGCGCCATCAAGAGTGTAGGTTCCTTCCGAAACCGCTTCGAGAGTATAGGTATATGTGTAGGTGTTGCTGCTCGTCATGCTTCCGTTCACAATGCTGACGCTAGAACTCGAACTCTGGGATGGTCCGCCAACCATCTTAAAACCAGGAATATTGCCGAGTTGTATCGATGACGGCTTTTCGTTGAGCGTATATTGAACCTGCATCCGTTGCCCCACTCCGACCCTCGCCGGAGCCTTGCCTGTAAAGGTTACGCCATCGGCAAACAGTGCAAACGACATGCACAAAATGACTATTAATGACAAAAATCTTCTCATATCCATTCCGATATAAAACTTTTGCGAAATTAACGCATTGTAACGAGCAAAGTTTCAAAAGAAAAGTTAAAGTTTTTGGAAGAAAAGGCTAATAAGCAAATAGACTTGAAGGGAAAAAACAACAGATTTTTCTCTCCCAACTAAAAATCGGCGAAATCCTCAAATCGCAAAGCAAAAATGCCTCAAATCACAAAGCAAAAATGCCTCAAATCACAAAGTAAAAATGCCTCAAATCACAAAGTAAAAAAAATAATTTGTTTTATTACAACAATTTATGTATTTTTGCGACCGTAAAAAATTAAAGAAAAAAATGAGCGATTACAGAAGCAGAATAGCGGACAAATTATTGCAGTATAAATTGGAAGCAATTGGTGCAGTTCTCATCGAAGGTCCAAAGGCCTGCGGGAAGACTACCACTGCCGAACAACAGGCAGGAAGTATTCTATATATGGACGATCCAGAACATATAGATCAGAACTTGCAACTGGCGCAAACAAACATTAAGCAATTGCTACAAGGCACCACTCCCCGACTTATTGACGAATGGCAGCTTGTTCCTCAACTATGGGATGCAATACGCTTCGAAGTTGACCACCGCGGAGGTGACGGACTTTTTATGCTTACGGGTTCGGCTGTTCCTGCCGATGCAAGCAAAATAAACCATTCTGGTGCAGGAAGGTTCGGATGGCTCACAATGCGTTCGATGACTCTCTGGGAATCGGGAGAATCCTCTGGCGATGTAAGTTTGGAACAATTGTTTTCAAGCAATTATGTTGTAGAAGGCACAAACAACTTGTCTCTGGAACAGATTGCCTTTGTAACCTGCCGTGGAGGTTGGCCCAAAGCCGTACTGAAAAAATCGGAAAGAGCTGCACTATCGCAGATACACGAATATTATCAGGCAATAATCCGCTCCGACATTTCTCGAGTTGATGGAATCAACCGTGATGCAGAGCGCGCACACCGTCTTGTTCGCTCATACGCAAGACTTCAAGGCACTCAGACAAGTGCAACAGTAATCCGCGATGATATGGCTGCAAAAGAATCCACAGAAATGAGTCTCGTAACAATTGATTCGTACCTTGGGGCATTACGGAAAATCTTCGTTGTTGAGGATATGCCAGCGTGGAATCCCAACCTGCGAAGCAAAACCGCAATCAGGACAACCGACACCCGTTATTTTGTTGACCCGTCAATAGCTGTAGCGGCTTTGGGCTTAAGTCCGTCCGACCTCATTGGCGACCTAAAGACATTCGGACTGCTGTTTGAAACTATGGCGGTACGCGACTTGCGTGTGTACGCAGAGGCTATAGGAGGCAAAGTTTACCACTACCGCGACAGCAACGGGCTTGAATGCGATGCAGTTGTTCATCTTCCCAATGGCAAATATGGGCTTGTTGAAATAAAACTTGGCGGTGAAAAGTTAATTGAGGAAGGTGTAATTTCGCTAAACAAACTTGCCTCTAAAATCGACACAACGCGAATGCTTGAACCGTCATTCCGCATGGTACTTACAGCAGTCGGCAACTACGCCTATATGCGTACAGATGGTGTTTATGTCGTTCCTATCGGATGCTTGAAAGACTAAACCGATTTACGATTTTAAATGCACGATTTACGAATTAGCCGACAAGATGCACAAGAAGATGGCTGACATTTTTTGAAAAGCGAAAAAAAACAATCTGCAAAAGCGAGGCTATCTAACTAATAGTTAGACAACTATAGCGTTAACATTTCAACTACTTGTTCAAAAATATATTCTCCAAAACTTTACCGCTTACGATTGGCGGTGGCGGAGTGCCTAGTGCGGTTGAGACCGTCGGTGCTATGTCGGTGATGTTTATCTGCGAGAAAACCTTCTGCTTCTTCACCTTCCAGCCGTACCATATTAGCGGAACATGAGTATTGCAAGCGTAGCCGGAATTGTGGTCGGTGCAATATGGAATATCCTCTATCCAACCGGGCTTCAGCGCAATCATAATGTCGCCCGAACGCTTCTGGTTGTACGAGTTCTGCATCTTCACGGGCATACCTTCAGAAAATACTATGCTCTGGAACTGATTGGCTCCAATGGCATTTGCAATGCCCGATGAATTCATAATGAAATCAATAATCTTTTCGCGAAATTCGTTGAGCGAAATCTGCGAATCCTCTATCAGCGACCTATTCAAATAAATCTGCGAATTATTGAAATCAACAATCCAATCACCATCTCCGTACAATGCTTTTAAATAAGATTTTATGAGCGCTAACATGTAGAATTGCTTGAAGTTTCCTGCAGGCATTTTCTGGTCCTGCAGATACTGAGGCATTTCCGAAACACCATGGTTTGAAGTAAGGTAAATCAGGCAATTGTTCTTGCCTACCAAATCTTCCACAACATCAATAAGATGCTCCAAATCCTTGTCCAAACGCAAGAACAAGTCTTGAACCTCAATCGACTGCGGTCCGTACAACTTGCCAACTTCCTCTGGCACAGAATAGTTGATGAACAAAAAATCGGTGAACTCGTCCTTGCCCAAATCCTCGCCGTACAAAGCAGCAACAGCAAGGTCGTTTAGCAAAGTATTACCTTCTGGTATCATTGTCAGCAACTTATAGTTGCGAACCGTCTTGGTAATGTTTTGGTAGTTGTACGGGAAAGTCTTGTACATACCATCGATTCCAAATTCGTACTTGCTTGAATCAGAAAGCACTTCGTTGTATTTCTCAAGCGGAAGCATCGGCTCCCATTGACGACCAAGATACTCATCGGGCATTTTCTTGTTGTTCACATCGACCACCCACTTGGGCAAACTACTTGTGTAATAAGTAGATGTCATCCATTCGCCAGACACTTGGTCGAACCAATATACAGCATCGGCAGCATAACCACCCGAAAGCACTGCCGCATATTTCGACAGCGACATGCTTATAACCTTGGACTTGCCACGGTTGAAGAGTTTTGCCTCGTCGCTAAAAGTAGTCGAAAGCATGTTCATTGGTGACACGCGACCATCGGCATCCTTCGATCCGCCCACGGCAGTTTCCTTTTTTTCGGAATATATGCAGTCGATTTTTTCGCCAGTCAGCTTGTTAAACCAATAGTTTGACACAATGCCGTGACTGCATGGTTCTGCGCCAGTTACGATTGTAGCGTACCCCGGAGCAGTCTGCGTAAGCGCATAGTTTAAATTAGCATTCACGCAGTAGCTTCCATTTACTGCCAGCTTCTTGAATCCCTTGTTTCCAAAATTCTCCCAGAAACGGTCAATGTAGTCCTGACGCATCTGCTCAACCACTATTCCAATCACGAGTTTTGGCTTGTCGGACGGAATCGACGACTCTATCTGTGCCATTGCCGACAAAGTCCAAACCATCATGCCAAGCAAAAATATACATACTTTATTTTTCATATTGCGAATATACTCCATTGCCACAAACCGACTAAAGCAGAGAAAAGCATTTTTTTAACAACATCGTGTTATAAAAGGTCGAAATATCACAAAAAAGCCATTTTAAGTTAAAAATGTGTTAAGGATAATTGAAAAAAAGAAACTATTTTTAAATTTGCAGACATGAAAAAGAAGAAAGTTGTATCGTGGAGCATAGTAATGTTGTCGGTTTCGATGATAGTGCTCATTATGCTTCAGGTCAGCCACATAACTTCATCCTACAAAAAATCGGCAGAAATAACCGAAAGAGCTTTGAACGAAGCCATCAACCAGACTATCATTACTTTACAAAAGCAGGAAGTTGCAATTTTCGTTTACGACAAATTTAAGGACGGTTCAAAAGCAAAGGCTGACACCAGACCAGACAAGGTTCGCATCAACTCCGCAATGACTTCCTATTTCGATGAAGAGAACATTCCAACAAATACAATCAAAACTTCAGATAATCATTCTTACTCTATTAAGAACGAAGATGTTGAAGCAATAGAAGCATACTATCTAGGACAGCTTTCCGACCCAAGTTCACAATTCAACAAGTTGGCCATACAACTCGAAGCGGAGTTCACCTGCAGACAATTACCTATTGAAAAAAGATTCGATGCAGAAACTATAGAACGCGTTTTAAGACGCACACTTGCATCTTTCGGCATCGACATGGACTTCGAGTTCGCCATAATAGATGACATCAGCATGGAGACGAAATTGGCATCCAAAAACTTCGACATCAATAGGTTGGACAAATGCTACAAGTACAATATGACACCCGGAAATGTCATGGAAAACCCAAACCTTTTCGTCGTTGACTTCCCGACCAAGAAAAATGCAATTTTTGCATCAATATATTCGCAGGTAATAATCTCACTGCTGATTTCAATATTATTCATAGCAACATTCAGCGTTGCAATATTCACCATACTGAAGCAAAAGAAACTCAACGCCATCAAGACCGACTTCGTGAACAATATGACTCACGAATTCAAGACTCCAATTGCAACAATAAAACTCGCAGCAACGGCAATCAAAAGTCCACAAGTAATTGAAAACAAAGAGACAATATCGGGCATGGCTGAAGTGATACTTCAAGAGACATCAAGGATGACACAGCATGTGGAACAAGTTCTGCAGATTGCCACCCTCGACCGCAACGGACTGAAACTAAACCTCACCGATGAAGATGCAAACGCATTCGTAAGGGATGTTGCAGGAACAATGTCGCTGCAAGTTACACAGAAAGGCGGTTCCCTGCAAATCGAGACCTGTGACGGCGAAGTTCACATACAAATGGACACTGTGCTTATGACCACAGTCCTTATCAACCTGATCGACAATGCAATAAAATATACAAAAGATGCTCCCGAAATACATGTAAGCACCTACACCAAAGGCGACAGATTCTTCTTCGCAGTGAAGGACAACGGCATAGGAATGTCAAAAGATGCACAGACGAAAGTATTCGACAGATTCTACCGCGCCCACACCGGCAACACCCACAATGTCAAGGGATTTGGACTTGGATTGAACTACGCCAAGGAAATCGTGCTTGCACATCACGGCCTCATAACTGTAAGCAGCACCGAAGGCAAGGGAAGCACATTCACAGTAAGTTTACCATTAACACTAAAAGACATAAATTATGAGTAAGGAAAAATTATTATTGGTTGAGGACGATGTAAATTTTGGCTTCGTGCTAAAATCGTACTTGGAAATGAACGACTTCTATGTTACCCTCATAACAGATGGAAAAGATGCAGTAAATGCTTTCTTGTCAAGAGAATACAATCTTTGCATATTGGATGTAATGTTGCCAAACGTTGACGGCTTTACAATCGCAAAGGAAATCAAGAGGATAAGCCCAAGTTGCCCTGTTATATTCCTGACAGCACGCTCGCTGAAGGAAGACATCATGGAAGGTTTCCGCATCGGTGCAGACGACTACCTCACAAAGCCGTTTGAATCGGATGTATTGTTGATGAAAATCAGAGCAATACTGCGCCGCAATTTCGACATTAAACCAGGCATCAGCGATGTGGTGACAATTGGCAAATACAAGTTCAACACAAAGATTCGCTCGTTAACAAGCACCGACGAAGAACACCGCCTCACCCCACGCGAAGCCGACTTGCTTAAAGCATTGTACATCAACAAAAACAATGTCCTTGACCGTAACGAAGCGCTGAAGAAAATCTGGGGCGACGACAACTACTTCAACGCCAGAAGCATGGATGTTTACATCACCAAGTTAAGAAAGTACTTCAAGAACGATCCATCTGTACAGATTGACAATATTCACGGTAGCGGATTTATTTTGGTTGTAAAGGAATAAAAAGACTAACAGGCTTGCAGGCAAAAAGTCCAAAGATTGAATGGCTCGCTGTCTAAAAGACTAACGAACTGAAAGGCAAAAGGCATTAAGACCATCAATCACTCGGAAAGCCTCAACCATAGAAACAATTAGCAATAAATTGACAATAATCAGAAGCGATGTAATATGCGTCGCTTCTGATTTATTATCTTTTATCAATTCTATTTTTCAATCAATTCTTTTGCCACTTCACAAATACTCTTTTGTGTAATCCAATTTTTCACATTAAGTAACTCTACAAAAAAAATATTTTGTAACTTTGCAAAGTATGTGTAGATATACATTTGCTCTCAACATATTATTGCCATAGATAGGTAAAAGCACTGTGGGTGCAGGTGTTTTATTCTTGATTGTTAAGTAACATAGTTTTGTGATGAGAAAAATAGTTTTATCATTGGGACTTTTTGTCGCATTTGTTGGCATTTCTTTTTCCCAGAATTCTGCGATTAATTTTGATTCGCTTAGCGATAGCGTTGCATACTTGCGATTACAAGAATTGCGTGCAATGCCACTTTCTGAAATGACAGCCGAAGATTTGAACGAATACACTGACTTGAAAACATCCGGTCTTGATACCAAATATACCGTCACCTCCTTGTCAAAGTCGGAAAGCTCATTATCGTTGTGTAGTGGTGCTATCTCAGTCTGCACCGACGATGGTGCTTATTCATACCCAATAACAACCACAAGTACTGGTGCAACCGAATTCGGTGACAATGGCAGTAATGTAGGCTGTCTGCTCACCACTCCTTCCCCAACTTGGTTCGTAATGCGAATAGACAATCCCGGCAACCTTCTCGTATATATGGAACATAGCGGCGGATACGATATAGACTTTATCTGTTGGGGACCTTTTACAGCAAGCACAAAGAATGAATTGCTTGACATATATTGCGATAATATAAGCCTTCTTAATACTTACGATAACGATAATGGAAACCACCGTCCCGATAATGGAAACCATTCTGGTAACATGGGTGGATACCCGACTGGCAATATGGTTGACTGCAGTTACGACCCTGCTTCAACTGAATGGTGTTATATACCGAATGCGCAGGCAGGCAAATGGTATATCTTCTTGATTACAAATTATTCACAGACTACAGGTGAGATTATCTTTGAATCGTTGTATCCGAGTTGGATGACAGGTACACAAGCAACTACCGACTGCAACATCATAACAAATCTCACATCCAATAGCCCTGTGTGCGAAGGTTCCACATTAAGGCTTACATGTAGCACAGTGAATAATGCAACAAGCTATCGGTGGTATTATCTTGGTGCAAATCGCAACGAAACCATTGGTACAGGCGCTATGCTTGGAACAGGAACTGTACTTGCGAGAAATGCAACTCCTGCTATGACTGGCTGGTATGCAATGGATATTTCATCCGCCACACGAACAACACGATACCTTACATACGTAATCGTTACCCCATTTCCAACAGTAACACTTACAGCGTCTCCAAATGAGGTTTTATGTGCCGGACAGCCATATACTCTAACCGCCGAAGGCACTAACATTACAAACTACAACTGGAGTGTTGGCGGTTCTGGACCAAATGCAATGGTAACTCCTGGAAGTTCAACAACTTATTATGTAACAGTTAACAATACTGTTAGTGTAAACAATCCCGAGACAGGCTCAACAGTATCAAACACTTGCTATTCGTATGGTTCTACGTATATAACAGTAAATCCTTCGCCATCTGTAAGTATTTCACCAGTAGAGGCAAGAGTGTGTCCAGGAAATTCAGTGACCATTTCGTCCATAATACGAAACTGCGATGATTGCATATACGCTTGGAGTTCTGGCGAAAATGTTAATAGCATAGGTGTAAATCCAACATCTACAACGACATATACACTTACTGTAGCAAACTCCTATGGATGTACGGCTAAGTCTGACGAATCTGTAGTAACAGTGATTTCTGGTTCAAATGTGGGTGATTGTAATGTATTGTATGTAAGCGCTGATGGTGAAGGGAGCGGTCTTACTCCGTACGATCCCACCGATTTGATATCTGCCATTAAACTTTCCGAATGTTATGGAGCATATATCCGTATGGAGGAAGGCCTATACGAAATCGACTACCCGATTGAGCTTGTGAGCAATGTTACAATTGAAGGCGGATATATCAACAGCTTCAAGCAGAAAACATCACAAGCTGGAGCAACAACGATCAGAAGGACAAACACGTATACGCTTGGAACTGTTAACGCTCCGCGTCTGGTTGCTATTGAGGCTAACGCTATATCCAATTTTGCCCTGCACGACATTACTGTTGAAACAGAAGATGCTCAAAATTTGCCCGAGGGGTCGCAGGTATCATATATGTATAGCTGTAGCGGATGGGATTTTTCTGCAACTACGGGAAATGCATACATTTCAATATATTCAACAGGAACAAATCCAGGTTTATTCGGTGACGACTCCAATTATTCCATATCATTACCATTCGATTTCACCTTAGGCGGAACCTCATATTTTGCCGGCAGTAATCTATATATTTCAGCAAATGGTTATGTTACATTTGGAACTCACTCAAATTCAAATGTTTCGGCTCCCAATGCCAGTTCGATCATGGCTTTGTTGCACGATATGTATCCTCGAGATGGTTATGGGACTAACATCAAGTATAAGGTGGATGGTTCTGAGCCAAACCGAACTTTAACTATCGAATGGTACCAAGTTGCACAGAATAATTCTTCGTGTCAAACAACATCATATAACGAAACATTCCAGATAAAGATGTATGAAACCTCAAATAAGGTGGAAATTATTTATCAGAACATAAATCCGTGTGATGCAGTATCTTACGCACCACGAGTAGGCATAAAGGACCATCAGGCAAGTAATTCTATATATGTAAATGCAAATACAAGTTGGACAAATCCTATTACGCAGTTTGATGAAACTGGAAACACTTTCAATTCATCGTACAAACCAGTATCCGGTCTTAAATATACATTTACACCGTTATTGATGCCTTCTGAAGATCTGTATGTAATTAACTCAAATTGTGGAACATCAACATACGCAGTACACATGAATAATTGTCATGGTTACGAAATTGTAAGGTGTCAGTTAAAACCAGGAAAAGCCACGGCCGGAAAAGCTGGTGCAAATGGAAGAGCAGGAAGTGCTAGTGGTGGGACTCCAGGAGGTTCAGGAGGTACGGGAGGATCAGGAGGTAGTAGTGCTACAAATGGTTCTGCTGGCGGGTCCGTATCTGGTGGAGGTTCTGGTGGTAGTGGTGGTTCTAAAGCAATCGATGCAGAGTGTGGAACGGCCTCTGCAGGAAATGGTGCAGCAGGAAACAATGGGTTCGCTGGCGCAGCAGGAACTGCTGGAGCGAATGCTTCAATATCAACAGGAAACAATTATGCAGAGTATTTTATACCTGCCACAGGAAATACTGGGACCAATGGCGAAAACGGTACTGGCGGCGGTGGCGGCGGTGGTGGTGGCGGCGCAGGAGCAAGATGTTCAGGAACTTATGCTAACGCAAATGGTGGTCGTGGAGGTTCTGGCGGAAATGGTGGTGGCGGAGGCTATGGTGGTAGCGGAGGCTATGGTGGAGGTTCTTCATTTGGACTTTACTTATATAATAACAGTAATCCTTTATCATATATAGCTGACTCTTACATTGTTGCAGGAACTGCAGGAAGTGGCGGTTCTGGTGGTTCTGGAGGCGCAGGTGGTTCTGGTATTATTGGTAATGCTGGTGCAGCCGGAGAAACAAGAGAAGTGACAGGTGGTTTTGGGGTGTTTAGTGGTTTCGTTGGTACAGCTAAAGCAGGTTCTGGTGGATCTGGTGGATCTGGTGGTTCTGGTGGTCGTGGTGGCAATGGTGGTCGCGGAGCCGATGGCGTTTCATACAAAATAGCAGTAGTTAGTTATAGTGGTCTTACTTCTTCATATACAACTGGATACGACTACAATCTTTCTGATCAAGCAACAATAATAGCAGGTACAACTTATCATCCTATAGCAAGCTGTACAAATGTGGAAATGCAGATGACAAACGGCACATACTCTACATTTGGTAATGGTGCTACTCCCCAAAGCGGTAATAATACTACAGTTTTTGAATATTCCAATTCTGGAAACAAGACTCTTCAGACCGGTTCGGGCGATGCCGATAGATATTCATCCTTCATTAATATAATACAAGAAGCTCCTGATGTATCGCAGGTAGCGATTACAGGACAAGATATGCTTTGCTGTTCTGGCGTTTACGAGTATTGCCTCGAAAACATGCCAAATAGTTCTCCAATTTTTGTAAGCTGGTCGCTGACTTCATCTGTTGATGGTGTTGTTTCGTGGGCATCAACTATAAACAACCGTTGTGTGTCAATAAATGTGGAGAATGCAACTGGAGAAATTCAATATGCATACTTACGAGCAGAACTTTCAACTAGTTGTTGCGGCATTATAAAGGTTATAAGTGATACGGTGACACTTATGCCTGTACCATTCGATATAGATCAACTTTCGGATACAAGCATCTGCGAAGGAGAAGACTATACTTTAAGCGTTTCTATAGAAGAGAACCTACTTTGTAATCCTTCTTACCAATGGGCATTCAACGGCGAATACATATCTAGCGCAAATACAAGCACCTATACCATACACAATGCGACAGTAAGAGACGATGGTGAATATACATTATATATTGGAACCAATTGTGGAATTAAATCATACACCGCAACAATAAATGTAAATCCAAAACCAACTCTTACAATAACAACAACACCTTCGTGTGCAAATGCAGAGAATCATTTTACAATAACATCGGACATAAACACAATTATTACATATAATATAAATAACGTCAATAACGGAGTAACTCAGACCTTGTCTTTGACAGATGGCTTAGCCCCAAATGTTAACTATACAATTGAGCACAACTCGATACTTACTATAGAAACGATGCAGGTTGGTTCTTGCTTATGGACGCTCAACGAGGCTTATACTCTCGATGTCTATGACGATGACGAGATAGTATTTGCAGGAACCGATTTCACCGTATGCGGTAGGAATGCAAACATGCGTGGCAATAGTACAGTCGGAGACGAATGGAACGGTCAGTGGACTATACCTAACTCAACCGATAATGCAAATACTACAATTGCACAGCCTACAGTATATAACTCGGCTGTTACCTACAATGGTTCCGAGTTGCCTCATTCTGTAACATTCAGATGGACAATCACAAGTACGTATTGTGGCAGGACATTCTATGATGAAGTGACCGGCATTTTCACATCGCCAACATTAACACTTGAATCAACAAATGTTTCCTGCAACAGTGCTAATGATGGTAGCATAACGGTAACAACACTAACAAATGAAACTTTTTACACTTACGCTTGGAGCGATGATAACGAGCGTACAGGCAATACGGCAAACAATCTTGCACCAGGAACATATACTGTTACAATAAGTGATGCCAACGAATGTTCTGCAACGACAAGCGTAACAATATCCCAGCCGAACGAACTTATAGTATCGCTTTCGGCAGGTTTAATAGCCTGCAACGGCGGAACTACAAACATCACGAACACGGTTAGCGGTGGTACAACACCACATACCTACACATGGAATCCTTTCGCAACCACGCAGAACTTGAGCGGAGTCAGCGCAGGAACATATAGAGTGACCGTCACGGATGCGCAAACATGTACTGCCACTGCAAGTGTAACAATCACTCAGCCTGATGAACTTACAGCATCACTTTCAGCAGGAGAAATGGGCTGCAACGGTGGCTTAACGTACATCACCAATACAGTATCAGGAGGAATGCCACCTTATAATTATATTTGGAATAACGGTGCTACATCGCAAAATATAACAGGTGTGGGAGCTGGAACATATTCAGTTACAATTATTGATGCTAACTCATGTACGGTCTCGTCCAATGTAACTGTTTCGCAGCCGACAGAACTTTCTCTATCGCTTTCAGCAGGAGAAATCTTGTGCAATGGTGGAACTACAAATATAACCAATGCTGTATCGGGTGGTACATCTCCTTATAGCTATGCTTGGAGTAATGGCGCGACCACGCAGAATCTGATAGGTGCTGGTGCTGGAACATATAGCGTGACCGTTTCTGATGCAAACAATTGTACAGCAACGGCAAGTGTAACAATCACCGAGCCGACAGAACTCACAGCATCACTTTCGGCAGGAGAAATTGTCTGCCACGGTGGTATAACTGATATTACCAGTAGTGTTATAGGTGGCACAGAACCATACAATTATTTATGGAGCAATGGCACAATTTCGCAGAATCTGATAGGTGCTGGTGCTGGAACATATAGTGTGACCGTTTCTGATGTCCGCGACTGTACGGCATGGACAAGCATAACAATCACCGAGCCGGACGAACTTACAGCATCACTGTCAGCAACAGATATTATCTATAGTGGAGAAACCTCTGACATTACAAATACAGTCAGCGGCGGAACTGCACCGTATAGCTATACTTGGAGTAATTCTTCGCACAACCAGAACTTGACAGGCGTAAGTGCGGGAACATATTCTATGACTGTAACAGATGCCAATGATTGTACAGCATCTTCAAGCGTGGATATTACTGGTCCACAGTCGTATAGCATTGTCGCCAACAGCAACAATAACAACTATGGTAGCATCAGCGGAGGCGGAACATACGAGGCAGGACAAATTGCAACGTTAACAGCAACACCAATTGAGCATTACCATTTTGTTTCGTGGAATGATGGCTGTACCGAAAATCCGCGTACAATCACCGTTACCGAAGATGCTACATATACGGCAATCTTTGCTATCGACCAGCATACGATTACGGTATCTTCTGCCAATGAAGAAATGGGGACCGTTTACGGTGGCGGCACATACGGCTACGGTTCTATCACAACTATTATGGCATTGGCAAACGAAGGTTACAGATTTGTTTCGTGGAATGACAATAACACGGAGAATCCACGTACAATTACAGTAATGGAAGATGCGACATACATTGCCACTTTCGAAGTTG
The DNA here is from genome assembly GCA_017551515.1 of Bacteroidales bacterium. Classification (GTDB taxonomy): domain Bacteria; phylum Bacteroidota; class Bacteroidia; order Bacteroidales; family ML635J-15; genus Bact-19. The sequence goes on from JAFZLK010000109.1 coordinate 13,495, forward strand.
GGACTGTTCCTGTAACATACTACACATTCTCCGATACAGCCTGTGGCAGCTACACATGGAACGACCTGACCTATACCGAAAGCGGAGAATACTACCAGACTTTCACTACTGCTAATTCCTCAGACAGCATTGCTAAATTGGAACTGGTTGTTATTCCTGTCCCAGAGCCAGAAATCACAATAGAAGGAGTACTCGATACCTGCCACCCCGAAACTACAAGTGTAACTCTCTTAGCTGGCGAATACCAATCTTACCTCTGGTCGAATGGCGAAACAACAAGCTCGATTATAGTAACGGCACCAGATAATTATTATGTGGAGGTCGTTGACGAGAATGGATGCCATGGAGTTTCGGAAATGACACATGTGGGTTACAGGTCTGTACTCACCGAGGCTCCGCAAATAACTCGCGTAGTGTTGAGTACCAGAACTGGGTATAATATTATACAATGGCAAAGAATCAATAACGAAAGTATTGTCGGTTATAAAATCTTTAGAGAAAATACAGAAACAAATGTATATGTTTGCATTGATAGCGTAAATCGCAATAAGGCGAGCTGCGAAGACCATACATCAGAACCATCGGCAAGGGCTTATCGATACAAAATTTGCGCTGTTGACGAATGCGGAGGCTTATCACCTATGAGCGACTTCCACAAGACCATGCACCTTACAATAAATCGCGGAGTTGGAACAAATTGGAACTTGATTTGGTCCCATTACGAAGGTTTGGAATTCAGCACTTACAAAATATGGAGGGGCACAAATCCGCGCGATATGGTAGTGATTGGAGAAATACCATCCACACTTAATTCGTTCACCGATATATGGAACACATTGGAGGAAGGCATGTATTACCGCGTAGAGATACTCCAAAGCAACAGTGCCAAAAATGAAGAATTTTCGATATCATCCAACATTGTAGCCAACGAATTTGTTGAAAGATATTCGGTTTCAGCTTTCAGCAACAATCTTAACTTTGGCACTGTGTATGGCGGCGGCACCTATCCTGCCGAACTCAATATCTCGCTTGCCGCAATACCAAACGAAGGCTACGAATTTATCTCATGGAACGATGGCAATACCGAAAATCCGCGTGTGATAACGGTAACCGAAAACGCGACTTACATCGCCTCATTTGCAGAAATACCGCCTGCAGGCAATTATATACTAACAACTATTTCTGCAAATCCAGAACATGGTAGGGTAACAGGCGGAGGAACTTATCCTGAAGGTTCGGTTGTTCCCGTCGAAGCTATTGCCAACGATGGATACCAGTTTGTACAATGGAACGACGACAACACCGACAATCCACGCGAAATCACGGTTACGGAAAATGCGGTATATGTGGCATATTTCTCAGAAGTTCCAGCAGAACCGACATACACAATTACAGCTGTTCCTACTAATCCTGCATATGGAACCGTAACTGGCAGTGGAACATATCCTGTAGGCACAGTAGTAACAATAGAGGCTGTTCCCAACGATGGTTACGAGTTCTTCTCTTGGAACGATGATAATACCGACAATCCACGCGAAATCACGGTTACGGAAAATGCCGTATATATTGCAAGATTCACAGAAGTTCCACCAGAACCAACCTACACGATAACTGTTATATCAGCAAATCCAAACCATGGAACAGTAACTGGCGGTGGAACATATCCCGAAGGCACAGTTGTAACCATCGAAGCTATTGCCAACGATGGATACCAGTTCTCGGAATGGGATGATGAAAACGACGACAATCCACGTCAAATAACAGTAACTTCTGATGCAATATATGTGGCCTCATTTAATCTGGCTACAGATATTGAAGAAAACATTGTTCCAGAAATATCCCTCTACCCTAACCCGACAAACGACCTACTCAACATCTCATCATCTGAAGAAATTTCTGAAATTGAGATTGTGAACGTTATGGGACAGGTTGTTTTGCGCAAAGAAATAAATGCGGATAAGACTGTTTGCGATGTGGAAGACTTACCGAGTGGCGTTTATTTAGTCCGCATTCACAACATTGACAAGGGAACTGAATCGTTATACCAACATAAATTTGTAAAGAAATAACTATTGCATGTTTCATAACTATTAATTATTTTTGCCATGAAATTTTAACCTAATGTATAACATAAAAAAAATAACATTTAAATGAAAAAGTTTACAATTTTAATCATTGCAATGCTCATAGCAATTATGGGCTTTACGCAAACAAGGCTGCTTTTCAACCCAGCATCTAATGCAAGCAAAGAAACTGCAGCGCAAACAAACACAAGAGCCGTTACTGGCACCTTACAGCTAAGTGACCCATATTATGGCGGCAATATTGGTACTAATGGTGGCACATGTGTTGCTGCTGCAAGATTTGAATCCAGCCAACTAACAGGTTATGTAGGACAACACATAACAAAGATTAGCGTTTACATTGCAGATGCATCGGTAATTACTGCAAGTAAGGTGGCTATCCTCACCGGATCGACCAGTTATCCTGTTATCGCCATGCAGCAGACGTGTACATTTGTTGACGGCCTTAACATAATTGAACTCGAGACTCCTTACCAGATTCCTGCGGCAACTCCAATTATGATTGCATATGAAATTACTTCTACAGGAGGTTATCCATTAGGTACTGATGCGGGTCCTGCTGTTACAAATGGAGATCTTGTTTGTTTGGGTTCCCTTGGAAATTCTTTAGTATCCATGAGTTCCAATTATTCATTAAACTACAATTTCATAATTTCAGCTACAGTTGATATCAGACCGATTATTAATGTTAATCCAACCACTATGACATTTGTCGGTTTTACTGGCAATGCAAGCACAGAAGCACAGGAAGCTACAATACAAACACAATACATAACGTCTAACATCAACATCAGAACAGCTGCACCATTTCAAGTTTCATCTGATAATACAAATTTTGGAGCCAGCGCTACTTTAACAGAAGACGGGTCTTTCTACGTTAGATATATTCCTTCAAATACTGAAATTATCAATGATACAGGTTATGTAACAATATCTACACATGGTGCAGAAGACCAAACAATAGAATTGATTGCAAGCACTTACGACTGTTCGCAAATAATTACGACTTTCCCATATGAAGAAGGTTTCGAAAACGGCATTACACCATGCTGGACATTAATTGATGCCGATGGAGATGGAAACAATTGGGATATAACGTATGATACGACAAACACATATGTTCATGGCGGGACAAATGCTGTACTGTCAACATCATACAACGGTAGTGCTATCAATGCAAACAACTGGATTATAACCCCCGCAATAGTAATTCCAACAACTGGATATTACAAGGCAACTTGGTATGCCAAGAACTATAGTAGTACATATCCTGATACCTATAATGTTTATATAGGAACAGAACCGACTGTAGTAAATATGCAAGAATCCGGTCCCGTCGTTACGCACATACCAGATACAGAATGGGAAAAGAAGGATGTTTTATTGAATGCATACGCTGGACAAACCATATATATTGGATTCAACCACAATGATTACGATGAATATTACATTTTTATTGATGACTTCTCAATAACAGAAGTCCCTGCAAACGAGATTGCTGTTTCTGACCTATATTTTGGAACAGAATCTGGCTGTGGAATAGAATCATCTACAATATCCGCAGTTGTTACGAACAATGGCGGAGCACCTCTAACATCTTTCACTGCTACATATAAGGTCAATGGCGGCGAACCTGTTTCAGAAACATTCGACGTGGACTTAACATTCCAAGAATCATACTCGTTTACTTTTACCACACCGATGACAATGGACGAAATTGGAGAATACAACGTGGTGGTCTATGTAACATTGCAGGGCGACCAAGATCACTCAAATGACACGATATATGGTACTATTGAAAAAATGACGCCAGAAATTGAACTTGCTTCCGTTTCACCTGACGAAGGCTCGGCATTTGCACTTAGAGGACAGTCGATAAACATCACTGGCACTATTGTTAACAACGGTTGTTTGCTTTCAAACTATGTAGTCAGCTACAAAGTAAATGATGGAGAATTCGTTGATGACTATACAGTTTACTGCTATGCAGAACCATACGAATACACTACTTTCACACACAATATTCCATTCACACCCGAAGCTGCAGGCGAATACACAATCACAGTAAAAGTATCTTTGCCAAACGGTGTTGAAGATGATGCTGATGACAACGAAATGACTACAACTATCACCATGATTAGCTGTGATACTGTTACCACCTTCCCATACGTGGTTGATTTTGAAGAAGGAATACCAACTTGCTGGTACCTTATAGATTATGATGGAGATGGAAACAATTGGACGAACTTATCAACATATAACGAAGATTACTATGGCGAAGACACAGACGAATACATATCGGGATATAACAGCGATAATGCTGCTATTTCAGTAGGATATTACTACAACAATGACAACAACTGGATGATCACACCAGCCATTACAGTACCCGCAGAGGGAAATTACTGGGCAAGCTGGTACGAAGCTGCAATTAACTTTAGATACGATGGATCTTATTCTGTTTATATTAGTTCGGAACCGACAGTATCAAGCATGACTTCCCATGGTGCGATAAATACATATAGTAATACTTCATATGTTTGGACAAAGAAAACCATTTCATTATCAGAATACGCAGGACAGACTATTTACATAGGATTTAAACATACAAGTAATAGCTACAATGACCCCAGAAACATTTTGATTGACGATTTCATGGTAAGCGACATACCTGATATTGACATAGCAATCACAGATTTCGACTATGTTCCTGCGTTGGATTGTGAGTCAAGCACAATTATGGCAATCGTTGAAAACAATGGATATACACCATGGTCAGCCTGGTCTTCATTCATAGCAACATATAAGGTTAACAATTCAGCACCTGTTTCAGACACAATATATATAGGAAGAACCATATCACCCGGAGAAACATACACATTCGCATTTTCAACTCCCGTAAGATTCAATTCTGCCAATGAAGTCAACATAAAGGTATATGCAACCATGAATGGCGACAGTAATCATAGCAACGACACGATAACTGGAATAGTAGAAAAGAAACTTCCAGAAATCACTCTTACTTCAATTACTCCAACCGATGATACATACCATTATGCAGAATCCATTAATATCGGAGGAACTATTATCAACAACAGCTGCAGTCTTACAAGTTATGTAGTAAGCTACAAGATTGGTGAGGGTAATTATGTTGCCAACTACACTGTAGAATGTGACCTTTCCGAAGGTGAAACTCACTCATTTACACACAACATTCCATTCCGCCCGACAACTCCTGGCGAATACACCGTAACAGTTAAGGTTTCGCGTCCAAACGGTGTCGAAGACGATCCTTCGGACAATGAAATGACTGCAACTTTCGTTTTGAGCTGCAAGTTGACAGTACTTTCGTCAAACAACAATCAGGGTTATGTATCCGGAAGTGGCTACTATGTATTAGGTACTGAAGCTACAATTTCGGCGACAGCATACAATCATTACTATTTTTCACATTGGAACGATGGCGACACCACCAATAATCGTACAGTAATTGTAAATGAAGAAAAAACTTACATTGCAATTTTCGCAACCGACATGCACACCATTACCGTTGAATCTGAAGACGAGGAAATGGGTACTGTAAGCGGTGAAGGAACATACGAATATGGCAGTGAAATCCAAATTTCGGCAGAACCGAATCCTGGCTATCGCTTCGTATCATGGAGTAATGGTTACTACGACAATCCTCTCTCAGTTATGGTTTATGGCGATGCAACATATACTGCTTACTTTGAGGCTATAACCGAATATACAATAAATGTATATCCATCCAGTGAAGAATACGGAACAGCAACCGGAAGCGGCATATACAACGAAGGCGATACTATAACTATCGAAGCAATACCTGGCAATGGATATGTATTTACCACATGGAACGATGGCAACAGATACAACCCACGCACGATTATAGTATCAAGAAATGCAAACTACATTGCTAATTTTGCTGAAGTTTCTAATGTAACAACATACACAATAACTGCTAATTCTTCTAATAGCACATATGGAACAGTAACTGGAGGCGGAACCTATGCTGCCGGTACAATTATAACCATCACCGCAATAGCAAACGAAGGCTATCAGTTCGCATTGTGGAGCGATGAAAGCACCGAGAATCCTCGCCAGATAATGGTAACCGAAGATGCTACGTATGAGGCTATGTTTGAGGAGGAATTCACTGCTCCGATGTACAACATAACAGTAATCTCATCGAATACTAGCCGCGGAACCGTAACTGGTAGCGGAACTTACCCGGAAGGCGCTGTTATAGAAATCGAAGCAATAGCAAACGGCGGATTTGCATTCTCATCATGGAACGATGAAAATACCGACAACCCACGCCAGATAACTGTTACCGAAGATGCTATTTATGTAGCTCTGTTTGTTCCTGCAATGGACATCGAAGAAAATATTGCTGCAGAAATATCCCTCTTCCCGAATCCTGTAACCGATATTCTTAACATCACATCTTCTGAAGAAATATCTTCAATCGAGATTGTGAATGTCATGGGACAGATTGTTACAAGAATGGATGTTAACAGCAACAATGCAGTTTGCGATGTAAACAATTTGCCAAACGGAGTATATGTGGTACGCATCCACAACATGAACGAAGGAATAGAATCGTTCTGCCAGAAGAAATTCGTAAAAGAATAAACAAATTGTTTGTGGTATATTTTAGGGGCAGGTCTAAAACCTGCCCCTAATTATATCCGCACTCTCAATCTTAATAAGCAACCTTTCCTAAATTTCATTATCTTTGGCACACGGATTGCGCATATATGGTGCGCGATTAAAAATTAAAGATTAAGTGCCATTTTGACATATTTTTTATGAACAAATTTGACGACTACAGAATGATGTCCGACATGGAAGAAAACGAAAGCATAATTCCTATTTTTACGGATGTGATAAAGAAAACTGATGATTTAAAGGACTTTCCAGAATTTCTACCGATACTTCCACTTAGGAATTCGGTGCTGTTTCCAGGAGTTGTACTGCCCATAAACATAGGCAGGGAAAAATCCTTCAAACTAATACGCAACATACAGAAAACCACAAGGATTTTCGGGGCTTTGTCGCAAGTTGACGCCGAAGTGGAAGACCCACAATTCGCAGACATGCACAAAATTGGTACTGTTGCTGAAATTTTGAAGGTGATTGAAATGCCCGACAACACAATTTCGGTGATAATACAAGGCAAATCAAGGTTTGAAATTTTGGAATACACAGGTGATGACCCTTATTTCACAGCGCGTGTACGTTACTTGCGCGAATCGCCAGAACCTCGCAACGACAACGACATGGATGCCATAATATCCTCAATAAAAGACATTTCCATAAAGATTGTCCGCATGACACAAAATGCTCCGGGCGAACTGGCATTTGCATTAAAAAACATCGACAATCCGACTTTCCTTGTAAACTACATTGCAACAAACTGCAACTGCACCAACGATGAAAAGCAGTCGCTCCTCGAAACCAACGAGCTGAAACAGAGAGCTATAAATCTTCTTCGCCTGCTCAACGAGCAGAAGCAGTTCCTCGACCTTAAGAATGAAATTCAAGGCAAGGTAAAGAAGGATATGGACAAGCAACAGCGCGAATACCTTCTGAACCAACAGATTAAGACCATACAGGAAGAACTTGGCGGTTCCCCTTACGAAAAGGAAATTGCCGAACTGCGCGAAAAAGGCAAGAAGAAAAAATGGAGCAAGGAAATAGCCGAAGTCTTTGAGTCTGAACTGAAAAAACTCGAGCAGTTGAACCCAATGTCGGCGGAATTTTCGGTGCAGATGAACTATGTTCATGTGTTTGTCGATTTGCCATGGAACGAATACACCAAAGACAATTTCAACCTGAAACACGCACAGAAAGTCCTCGACCGCGACCATTTCGGACTGGATGAAGTGAAGGACAGAATCCTGGAGCACCTCGCTGTTCTGAAACTTAAAGGCGATTTGAAGTCCCCGATTCTCTGTCTCTACGGCCCTCCGGGAGTGGGCAAGACATCACTTGGCAAAAGCATTGCTGATGCACTTGGCAGAAAATATGTCAGAATGTCACTTGGTGGTCTGCATGACGAAGCAGAAATCCGCGGACATCGTCGTACATATATTGGTGCAATGCCGGGAAGAATTTTGCAAAACATCAACAAAGCCAAATCATCGAACCCAGTATTTATCCTCGACGAGATTGACAAAGTAGGCAACGACTACAAGGGCGACCCCTCATCTGCATTGCTCGAAGTTCTTGACCCCGAACAGAATACCGAATTCCACGATAATTTTATCGACCAAGAGTACGACTTGTCAAAAGTAATGTTCATCGCTACGGCAAACAACATTTCGACCATAAATCCTGCCCTTCGCGACAGAATGGAGATGATTGAAATAAGCGGTTACATTACCGAAGAAAAGATGGAAATTGCAAAGCGTCACCTTATTCCGAAGGAGTTTGACAATCACGGAATTAAGAAATACAAAATCAAAGTTGACGATTCTGCAATTCAGAAAATTATCGAAGACTACACTCGCGAATCAGGAGTTCGTGCCCTCGACAAGCAGATTGCAAAACTGGCTCGTCGTCTAGCAAAAGCCATCGGACTTGATGAAGAATATCCCAAGACCATCACAGCCGAGAACCTTGAAACTTTTATCGGCAAACCGCTGTATCACCGCGACATGTACGAAGAACAGGAATATGCCGGAGTGGTCACTGGATTGGCATGGACAGCTGTCGGCGGCGAAATCCTCTACATCGAGACAAGTCTTTCGGCAGGTGACGGCAAGATGACTCTCACGGGCAACCTCGGCGATGTGATGAAAGAATCGGCAAAACTGGCAATGGAATATGTTAAGGCTCACGCTGATGTGCTTGGCATAAAACCCGAAGTATTTGACAAGTGGAACATTCACCTGCATGTACCCGAAGGTGCAATTCCTAAGGACGGACCATCGGCTGGTATAACAATGGCAACCGCTATTGCATCTGCATACACACAGCGCAAAGTGAAGTCACATATTGCAATGACAGGCGAAATCACCCTTCGCGGAAAAGTATTGCCAGTAGGTGGCATCAAGGAAAAGATACTTGCAGCAAAACGCGCAGGAATCACCGAAATCATACTTTCGCGCGATAATGAAAAGGACATCAACGACATAAAGCCGATTTACCTCGAAGGAGTTAAGTTCCACTATGTTGACACGGTTTCCGATGTATTCAAACTCGCTATCACAGACAAAAAAGTAAAGAACGCTAAAAAACTCGACACAAAATAATGCAACGCAAACGCACCGACATAGACCTGATGGCACCAGTAGGCTCATACGAGTCGCTGATGGCTGCAATTCAGGCAGGTTCAAACTCGATATACTTTGGCATTGAACAACTTAATATGCGTGCCCGCTCGTCAAATAACTTTACTTTCGATGACCTGCGCAACATCGTGGAAATCTGCGACAAGCACAATGTCAGAACCTACCTTACCGTAAATACAATCATCTACGACGAGGAGATGGAGAAAATGCACAAGGTGATTGATGCAGCAGCTGAAAACCATGTCACAGCCGTGATTGCCTCCGACATTGCAGTTATGCAATATGCTCATAGCAAAGGCGTTGAAGTTCATGCATCCACGCAGTTGAACATTTCAAACATTGAGGCGGTTGCATTTTTTGCACAATTCTGCGATGTTATGGTTACTGCTCGTGAACTCTCGCTCGACCAAGTGAAATACATAACCGAGCAGATTCGCCAGCGCGACATTCGTGGACCAAAGGGCGAACTCGTAAAGATTGAAATTTTCTGCCACGGTGCATTGTGCATGGCGGTTTCGGGTAAATGTTATTTAAGTCTGCACGAGTACAATCATTCAGCCAACCGAGGAGCTTGCTTGCAGGCCTGCCGCAGGGCTTACCGCGTTACCGATGTCGAAAGTGGCGACGAACTCGAAATCGACAACAAGTACATCATGTCGCCAAAGGACTTGTGTACAATTGGCTTCATAAACAAAATCATCGATGCTGGTGTAAGCGTACTGAAAATCGAAGGTCGCGCCCGCTCATGCGAATATGTCAAGACTGTTGTAGAATGCTACAACGAAGCACTGAATTCCTGCTTCGATGGAACTTACGACCGCGAAAAGATTGATAGTTGGAAGAAACGCTTGGAAACGGTGTTCAATCGTGGATTCTGGGACGGTTACTATATGGGACAACGGCTCGGCGAATGGTCGGAAGTTTACGGTTCAAGAGCAACAAAGACCAAAGTTTATCTTGGCAAGGTGCTAAATTTCTTCTCGAAGATAAATGTCGCAGAAATAAAACTCGAAACCGCCGAGGAACTGAATGTCGGTGATGAAATCCTGATAACTGGCACTACCACTGGCGCTTTGCAACAGACTGTAGATGAAATCCGCGAGGACTTGAAACCAGTGCCCAAAGTTGTACAAGGTTCGCTATTTTCGATAAAGACAAACGATGTTGTCCGCCGTGGCGACAAACTGTATAGGATTGTTGACACTCAATTTGCAAGTTGCGAGTAATGGGAACAGCAGTATGTACTTTGAACCTAAAAGGGAGCGTCATTCCACAAATCAGAACATACACGCGATACGAAATGGGGAGCGTTGTAATGTTCGATTGTGCGGAATCTCCTAGTGATACCGATATGAGATTCCGTACAGACAGGCTCACAAGGCTCGTTCCTGCGCCTGTTCGCTTTGTCTTACGGAATGACAGAAAGGATAAGCAATAATGGAAATCTGCATCCACGACCTCTGGAACGAATACGAACTAATCGACTGTGGCAACGGTCGCAAACTTGAGCGTTTCGGTGAAATTACCCTCATCCGCCCCGAAATAACAGCCACAGGCAAACCCCACCTTTCCGAAACACAATGGAAGGAAATGGCAAATGCGGAATTTGTCGAGACATCAAAAAATTCGGGCAAGTGGAATATTTTCAAACAAATACCAGAAACTTGGAGATTAAGGTTCGAGTCCCGATTGGGCAATAATATTTGTGCAGAACTTTCACTCACAACCTCAAAGCACATCGGCATTTTTCCCGAACAAATCATCAACTGGCTGTTCATTGAGCGTGAACACGGAAACTTTGGTCACGAAAGTTTTCTCAATTTGTTTGGTTACACAGGATTATCCACAGTCTTTGCTTCAAACTTCTTCGATAAGGCAACCCACATCGACTCGATAAAAAAGATGGTCGAATGGACTCGCCGCAATGCTGAATGCTCTGGCAGAAGCAACATCCGCCTCATCACCGAAGATGCACAGAAGTTTGTGGAACGCGAAATTAAGCGTAGCAACCGTTACGACTGTATAATCCTCGACCCTCCAGCAATAGGCAGCGGAGCAAAGAACGAAAAGTGGATTTTCGATGAAATGATTGAAAATCTGCTCGTCAATGTAAATCAGATTGCAAAACGCAAATCGTTCATAATAATGAACCTATACACACATTCCGTTTTCGGCATGGACATCCGCGAACTCCTTCACAAATGCTTTCCAAACCACAACATCGAAATGTGCGAGGAAGTGAAAAGCACTTCAAATTACGGCGGAAAAATAAGTCACGGAGTGTTTGTTTGGATGAAAAGTGCACAAACATTAGCTTAACCTAAAAAATAAAAGGCGAACCGGATAGTTCGCCCTTTACAGAATGAGAGTAGAGTATATTAATAAATTATAGTCACAACGCCCTTGTATGGCTCATCGTCATTGAACAGGTCGATTACATACAAATATGTTCCTGCAGGCACGAAATGGCCTCTGTAACGTCCGTCCCACGGTTCGGTGTAGCCCTTCGAGGTGAATAGCAGTTGTCCCCAGCGGTTGAATACATTAACCTCGGCAGCAGGGAACATTTCTATGTTCACGATTTCCCAGATGTCGTTAACGCCGTCGTCATTAGGAGTAAATACATTAGGAATACGCAGACATGCGACATCGACATCAGTCAATGTTACCAACATTTCGGACGACCTACAATTATTTCCATCAATTACAGTAACCGTATAATCACCCGACGGAATGTTCTGCAGATACGACACGTCAGATGTGCTGTTATTCAAACTATACAAGTAAGGTTCTACACCACCGACAACACCAACATTAATCTTTCCTGTACGGCTGTTTCTACAGAACGGATCCTCAACAGACACACTTACTTGCAATTCATCGGGTTGTGGAACAAGTACTGGCTCTCTTACATCGCAATTGTTATTATCTATTACATGCAAGACATAATATCCAGCATTCAAATTATTGAATACGCTCATCGATGTTTGATCAATAAGACCTTCAATCATGTAACGGTACGGAAGGACACCACCCTCAGCCGAGACCTCAATACGACCAGTCTTTTCGCCATTACACTTAATTTCACTTACTGTCGTCTCAACATTTATGGCTGGAGGTGCTTCAAGTGTTATTGTCTTTGCGACCGAACAACCTGCAGCATCAATAATTGATACAGAATATGTACCTGTGCCTACTCCAGATATTTCGTTTTCGCTAGTGGAATTGTTCCAGAAATAATCGTATGGAGCCATACCACCAAAAGCAGAAACTATAATACTTCCATCCTTGGAATTATAACATGTCGGTGATTCCGAATAAACTTGTATATCCATTTCCGGTGGCGACACAAGATTTACAGCTGCCTGACCTGTACAGCCCCAAGCATCGGTAACCGATACCGTATATACTCCTGCAAATAGGTTGTATAGTTCGGGAGATGAAAGTCCTGTATTCCAAGAATAAACAGGCGGCTGTGCTGCATTCTGACATACTGCCGAAACAGAACCGTCGTTGTAGCCGAAGCAAGTAATTGACTGAGTAACCGACGCAGACACAGAAAGCAGTCCCAGCATCGAAACGTGAGCCTCAGCGTCTGCCGTACATCCATTTGCATCAAAAACAGTAAGCCTGTATGTTCCCGCGCTAAGATTTTCGATTGTAGTTCCAACTTCACCGTTCGACCACACATACGACTGGTATGGTAGAGTTCCACCAGTAACCACTGCCGTCAACGCGCCCTGCGAAATTCCACAATTAATGTCACGGACATTGATTATTGGATTAAGTTCTGGACGTTGAACCACAGCGAATGGCAATACAGCCGAACATCCCCCCATATCGCTTACGGAAACCGAATAAGCAACACCAGCTACCAAATTGTATGCGGTTATTCCGCTCTGTCCATCACTCCACGCATATTCATATGGCGGAGTTCCTCCTGTTGCCACTACCGATGCCATTGTGCTACCACCGTAACATAATATAGTATCGGACATTACTTGCGGTGCAAATTCTGGAACCTGATGTATCTGTATGCTGTTTGAGCCTGTACATCCGTTATCACCAGTTACAACAACCGAATAAACATCTTCGGTACGCACTGTAGTCGTAGATGTTGTTGCACCATTTGACCACAGGTATGAACCATAACCCTCTGTTGCAAACAAATTAATTGAACGCACATTACAGTTAAGCTCATTTCCTGGTGTGCTAGTCACATTTACAACAGGTGCTACGAAATCCTGTCGCAGGGTTATATCTGCTGTTGCCCAACAAGTATTTGCAGCTGTAACTGTAACAATATATTGTCCAGCAGCAGTCAAATCCCCATGGTCACCTGCTTCTCCATCATAGTTGTTGCTCCACAAATATTCATACGGGCCATCGCTGCCAGTAACAATTACAGTAATAGGAATAGTGTCATTATTACAATCCAGGGTAGTAATCTCACCCAACCCATTATCAATGGTTACCTGCGGACGCGTGTGGTTGTCTTCAATATTTATAGTTTCTGTTGTGATACAACCATTGAATCCGGTTGCAGTAACATAATAATCTCCTGGCATAGTAAATACCTGTGTATTGGAATTCAAAGCAATACCACCTGACCATGTGTACGACTGGGCATTGCCGACAGATATTACTGTAACCCTATCCACAGAACAGTTAAGTTCTGTACCATCAGGAGTTTCAAAAGGATAAAGCGTTGGCGGTTCCCTGTCACTATAAATCGTAATCGAGGTCGTATCACTACATCCATTGGCTCCTGTAACTGTCACTCTATAAACACCAGGCAGAGTTACATACTGCTCAGGACCGCCGCCAAACACTGCATTGCTCCATGCAAAACTATAACCGCCATGTGCAATTATATGTATAGAATCCAACCTACAATTAAGCGTTGGTGTACCCGTAATATTGTCGATACTTGGAGTAGGTAGTGTTAGGTCTTCTGGCAAATCAAATGGGATTTCATTAGGACATCCGTTTCTTCCCTTAACTGTTACCCAATAAATACCGCCATGCTGTACTGATATTGTCTGAGTATGTTCTCCTGCTTGGCTCCATTCATAATATGTAGCGCCACCAACAACGTCAACAGTCAGATCTACTGTTCTGTGATTGCAGTCTATTTGAGGATAAGAACTTCTTACCACAGCTTGTGCTGGTGTAAGGTCTTCTGTCACATCAATGGATACGGCACTTGTACATCCGTTTGTTCCCGTAGCAATAATAGAATATCTACCTTCCGATGTCAAATTGTTTTCTGTACCTACATATCCATCCGGCCATAAATAAGATATTCCTACACCACCTTCTGCAATAGCATGTACCGGTCCATTGCAATTAACCTCATAGAATCCACTTTCGGACCTTACGTTAAAAATCGGCACAGCCCGATTCTCTGTAATTGCTTGAGACACAGCTGCCGTACAACCATTAGGTGCAGTTGCGACAACCGTATATACAACTGGATCAAACACCTGATTTACAGCATCATCAGGATACATACCACCCGACCAACTGTAAGTATAAACACCTCCGTCAGTAGCTACTGCAGTAAGCGTCAAACCATCTTCTTCATTATTACAATTAATCACGGTATTCGGTGCATCAATTCTCACTTGTGGTCTGTCCATTGTCGCCATTATTTCTATTTGAGATGTACCTGTACAACCATTATCGGCAGTTGCGGTAACCACATAAATACCAATTGTGGTAAGAGCGTTGCTTGCCTGATCTGTATATGTACCTCCCGACCAGCTATATGAAACAACCTGACTTGAACTACCTACAGGCATTACTCCTACTCCAGTCACAAATATGGTATCAACCTCACAAGTAAGGATTTCAATTTCCGGAATTGTATTATTAATTATGCTTACACTTGGACTATCTCGATTCTCCAAAATTGTAATATCAGCAATAGAAGTACAACCATTAGGCGCAGTTGCTGTTACATAATATGTATTTGGTACAGTAAATACATTTCCAGTACCAGCCGAGTTTTCTCCTCCTGACCATTGGTAAATATCAGCTTCGGTATCGTCAACTATAGAAACTGAAATTGAAGGTCCGCTACATGTCAGCACATTAGTATTGGAATTGTTTCTGATTGCTATTTGAGGCGGTGTTACATCCTGGGAAATCTCAAATTGGGCAAAGGCTTCACACCCGTTAGTTGTAGATGTTGCTGTTACAAAATATATTCCTTGTTCTGTTACCGTATATTGCTGACCAGATCCCGGACTAGTACCTGTCTCATTATTCCACTCGTAAGTTACAGCGACATTTGCACTTGCGCTAAGTGTTATCTCATCAAAAGGATCTCCATCCGAATTACACATGAGAACATCCCGCGGTGCACTTATTGATACCTGAGGCATATTTTCATCCCTACCGATTACAGATGAAGCAGTACTTGTACAACCATTTGAAGCAGTTGCCTTGACAATATATGTACCATCCGTTGTTACCGTTACAATAGATGGACTTGCCTGCGATGCCGGCGGATTATCGCCCCATACTGACGACTGCCACGACAGGATTACATCGGGAGTTGTCGAAGTGGCTTCTAGTTCGAACGATTGAGAATTTGCATCACATGTAATCGTTCCTACAGTTGGAGTAATATTGACATCAGGAGCATCGTCGTCAAGACCAACGGTAATTGTTTCAACTGTAGAACATCCATTATCTATTGCAGTCGCAGTTACTGTGTAGGTAGTCGCATCATGTACAGTATAATTTGCTTCGTGCGGTCCCTGATACCATGCATATGTCGCTTCCCTGTCGGCTACAGCAGTAAGCTCAATTCTATGGTCGTTTCCACAGGTCAATAATGGATTAACTGGTGTAATATTTACATCCAATGGTTCGACATCCTTATTTATATGTATTGACGCTGTTGTTGTACAAGAGCCAATAGTTGCTGTAACTATGTAATTGCCATCAGTAGCACTGGAGTAATTATCAATTGTTGCCACATTGGCTGGCGACCAAGTCAATGCTCCTGTTCCTGTCGCATTAAGTGTTATAGATGTTGTTGTACAATTCAAGGTCGTTGTAGATGGAGTTGCAATTGATACAGTTGGTGTATTGTCATCGCTTGTTATTTCAACAGAAGCTGTTCTTGTACAACCGTTTGCTGTAGTCAATGCTGTTATTTGATATATGCCAGGAGATGTTACAGTCAATGGATTATCATCAGTTGCTGTCGGTGCCGTCCACGACAAATCGGTACCATCCGTGGTCGTTAAAGCAGTGAGTTGTATAGCATTGACTTCGCAGCTAAGCTCGGTACCCGGAACTGCATCAATTCTTGCATCTGGAGAAACCTTGTCAATTGTAAGCACGAAGTCATCAGTTGCAGTACAACCATGTTCATCTGTAACCGTAACAGTATAAGTCTGAGTAGTAACAGCTGTATAAGTACCTGGAGCTGTAAATGTATTCTCAGCTTCAGTTACCGAATTAGACCAAGAATATGAATATCCAGAAACTTGCGTTGCTGTCACTGTAACTTCTTCATTCGTACAAGTTATCGTATTATCTGTGTATTGAATATCAACCGTAGGCAAAGAATATACAACTACAGAAACATCATCATTATAGTCAGTAAAGCCTCCGCCTTCGTTGCATGAATTTGCGCTCAATGTTGCCGTATATGTATAATGATCTCTAGGACTTGTCGGCGTTACTGTTATACGCTCCCCGCTGGTTGTGGATAATCCTGCTCCAGCCGACGGACTTGCCGACCAAGTTACTGAATATCCAGTACCCGCATTGGACACACTAGCCTGCAATACCACATCGTCGCCAATGCAAGCATTATTTGCAGTAACCGATATTTCAGGATTATCACCAATACTAATTGTAACAGAAGTTGTAACAAAGCAACTGTTTGCATCAGTAACTGTCAGCGAATATGATGTTTGTTCAAAAAGGTTAGGTGTTTCAAGAACCTCATTTGTTGAGTTGTTAGACCAATGATAAGAGTAAGGTTCCAAACCATTTGATGGATGCGCTGTAAGCGTAGTATTGTTTCCACTACATATTGACTGCGATCCGGAAATTGAAACGCTGGGGTTTGTCGGTGTATTGGAAATTACGATAGTCTGCTCGGTATAGCAATCTGTCGAGGTTGTTTCGTTTGTTATCCTTACAGTATATGAACCTTCTTCAAGATTGCTGAATGTTACGGCACCACCAGTTGTCGTCTGGGTTGCCTGACCAGTTACACTGACCGAATATGTTGAACCAGCGACACCACCGGCAAAATTACTTACGGTTATAGTACCATTGTACGGTTCCATACACTTGGTATTATCGGTCTTTACAATATCGGCAGTCGGAATTTCAGAAACGTTGATAATCTGCGAAACTGTAGCTGTACAGTTGTTACCGTTGCTTACCCTCAAGACATACACCACATCAGCACTTCCAGGGGTTACTGTCGGACTAACGCTGATTGAAGATGTTGTTGTTGATGCTGGCATACCTGCTGTTATGTTATGTGTTGCATCGCTTTCGGTAGTACATGTCCAACGATATGAATTGAACGTTGCAGGATTTGATGACAAGTTTACTGATGAACCGTTGCAAATTTCATCATCGGAATAGTTAATCGAAACCTCGGGAGCTTCATATACTGTAATCGAAACTGCAATATCAGTATTGGAACAAGGAGCTGTTGCGCCAATAGTACTAATGGAGAAATCGAACTGTCCCGGGGCTGTTGGTGTTCCAGTCAATGTCAAAGTATGATTTGTGGCATCAGTAATTTGTTCAACACCTGCAGGCAAACTACCCTCTCCGATTGTAACTCCAGTCGCGCCACCACCATAGATGAATACTATGTCGGACATTGCATTGCCAAGGCATAAATTCTGAGTTGTATTTCCTGTAACTTCCAATTCTACACCATCACTGATTTTTATCGTTCCATACTTTTCGTCAGGCTTACAAGGAGGTATTATACCTGTCGTAAGCACCGTGTAATGGAAAACACCGGTTTGCATAGGTGCTCCTGTTGCATAAATAGTTACTGTGTGAGCTGTAGTATTAACAGTAAAACCAAGTCCATCTGGCAATGCATCAGCCAGCATATCCTCATCGATTCCTGTCGCACCTCCGCTGTAGGTATAAACGATATTAGTAAAATGATCGTCGGGCAGACAAATACTCTGGTTGTCGGTTCCATTCGCAGAAGAAAGGACAATTACCGCGTTTGTAGAAATGGATATTACACCTGTTAGCGATTTATTTTCACAAGGTTCTTCTACGCCAGTTGTCGTCACTGTATATGTATAATCATCAGCCTCGACAGAAATAGATGGCGTACCCGAAATTGTCACTGTATTGCCCGAAACCGAATATGTAATACCCTCGGGCAAACCTGTTACCGTTGCACCCGTTGCCGCACCGCCAAACTGATACTGAATATTATCCTCCCACGGCACTTCGACACACAATGCCACATCTGGCGATTCCGAAATCAGATCCAACTCAGCAGGATCGTTTATGATTATCGTAGCAGTTGTACTTACTTCAGGACAAGGCGATATAGCTCCAGTTGTAGTAACCGTAAATGTTCCTGGAGCAGTCGACCTTCCGCTTATTGTCAACGTATTGTCGGTTGTATTTAGAACTGGAGCATTAAGTCCGGCGGGCAAACCACTTGCCACAGCGCCAGTAGCACCAGTGTATGTAAATACGAAATCTGTTATGTCTGCACCATTGCAAACTCTCTGTGGCGAAGTACCCGAAGTTAGTTCAATTGATGCCTGTTCTCTAATCGTTATGGTTCTGGATACAGAAATATTTTCGCATGGCGATACAGCACCTGTTGTTGTTACTGTATAATTATATGTACGCGCTTCCACATTTGTAGGGCCATGTATCTCTATCATATTTTCACCATAATTGTTGTACTCCCATCCTGCAGGAAGTCCCGAAACGGTAGCACCATTTACACTACCTCCGTATGTAAACAATATGCTTCCATCCATTGCAACACCCTGACAGAAGGTTTCGCTACCCGAAGTGTACTCTAGTGTCGGTTGCGGATTCACAGTGATTAACATCGTGGTTATTGTTGCACACTGACCTGCATCTGGAGTAAATGTATAGGTATTCGTTGAGTTTGTTATGTTAGGTGACCATTGCCCTGTGATGCCGTTTGTTGATGTTGTCGGCAAATCTGCTACAGTTGTTCCCTCACAGTAAGGACCTGCTTGAGCAAACGTAGGAACAATATTACCTTCATTTACAATTATGCGTCCTGTTACAGTTGCTTCGGTACAATGAAGACCAGTTGCACTTATAGTGGTAATTGTATAATTATATGTATTATGTTCACTTGGGAAACCTGTTACTGTAACAGTATTACCAGAAATGCTCAATGAAACACCTGCGGGCAAACCTGTTGCTGTTGCACTTACAGCAGATCCTCCCAATCTATATACAATATCTGTTATAGGCTGATCCTCGCAAACAGTCTGATCTTCGCTACCAGAAATATGTGTTATTGTAGGAGCAACCGCAGTATATGAAAGCGGAATATTTGTTGTGCATCCGAGGTTATCGGAAAGCACTATGTTACACGACTGCTCGCCATTAGTAGCAGTCTGAGGTGCAATTATAAGGTTGTTGCCAGACACAGTTGCAATACTTCCGCAGTCATTCGAAACACCATCCAACTCTACCGTATAGTCCCAGTTACTTGGCAAAAGGTCTTCAGAAAGAGCCAATTCCCATTCGAAGACATAACCATTATCCTTACCCCAGCTATCGCAGACCGAAATCGACCATGTTCCATTGAGCGGACAGCCAATGAGGCTGGAGAAACTCTGGAACGGCTGATACATCTGCGTTCCTGCTTCAACATTTGATGGTAATACATGGTATGTATTTATGGACACAGCCGTACCATTGTTATATGATGCCGATGGTGTTTCCAGGTTCGCCAAATCATAAACATATCCGACTGTTGTATATTGCGAATTGCTCGTCCATGCATAGTCATATCCTATACCAGGCAGATTATGCTCATCGGTGCCATCACATATCTGCGACGAACTTAAACCTGTTGTGGTCACATCGTACAAATCAGGTTCCCCGAAAAATACACGGCTATAAGAATTATTACTTTCGTATGAGGAAATCACACCTTCACCGCCACAAACATTAGTGAGGAAATATTGTGCAGCTTCCTGAGTTGGGAACGAAAAATTATTACCTGCAGTTGTATTGTCTCGCGACATCCATACTATATAAACATGATCTCCTGTTCCATCACTAACTCGATAGCCGATTACAGAATACAAATATGGTCCACTTGCCCCCTGGGTGATATCATATATAACATAGGTAGTACCAGTATAATAACGTGACAGGTAATTATTAATGAAGTCAGCTGCATCTTCAGGACTTCCGAAAGAAAGCAGATAGTAAGTCTGCCCATTATACTCATACGCTTCGTTCTGACTTTCAAATACTTCCTCCCTTCCATGCATAAATGGTCCTGTGTACCAGTTTGTTGTTGTTGTACCTACACGCCAACGTGTAACGGTTTCGACATCAGGCCAAACATAAGTATATGGATCAATTGCGTAACTATTATAAATGCCACTATTATAATCGCTGCTGAAATAGTCGGGAAGAATAATTGCCGAACGACGGACACCATTACGCTCTGGACAGGTGATCTTTATCTGGACATCGCCGAAGAACGAATGTTCGGTGTTAATCTTGATATACTTTATTGCATCGGTGTTTGTTACCACGGCGCCATCGTCAAAATCGTAGAATGTGACATCAGAAGTATAGCATTGTGTTGCACAATTAGTTCCATCAGGAATAAATGTGGTTGCTGCATGACCAAGAGTTGCCTCAATTGTATGGGATTCTGAATCCACTTGAATGTCGGAACCTGCACCGCCGATTGTTATTTCACGGCTATCGCCAACACATATTTCGCCAAGTGCATAATTGGCAAGGCTTGTTTCGAGTCCAGCCGACACCCTGATCCTGCCGTACGCAACAGTAGAACATTCGCCCTCTGTTACCGTAAGCGACACATCGTAGCCCTGCTCAACAAGAGGAATATATGGAGCATAGGTTCCTGATATTACATAAGGAGGCTCGCCTCCATGAGGATTAATGCTCCAACTCCACGAAGGACTGGTGTAACCTGTCTGTGTACCATACATATTGACACCATCACCGAGACATACGTCAAAGTAGTATCTGTCGCCTATAACTTCAGAATAACCTGTCATTGCAACTGTTGCATCGGGGCAATTTATCTCGCACATTGGAGCATCGAAATAAGTAAGCTTTTCACAGTTTGTTGTAGAAGACACGAACGATGCCATTATTGTATGTTGTCCGCCGTCGCCTTGTACTCCCGTAAGCGAATATGAAATTGGACTAACAAAAGGCGGTGTAAATACCTGAGACACTGCGCCATCAGAGATTGTAAGCGTTCCATCTGTTGGAGGATCGGTAAAGTTTATGTTGCCGCTTACCGTAAATGTCTGGTCGGCAGCACAATTGCCAACTATTGTTGTAATACTTGTGATATTACAGTCATTTACTATTGTACAGTCGGAACGACCCGCATTAGGATCATTAATATTTGTCTGCACTATTGACATATCACCACTACAATTTGCAAAGTTTGCAACCAACAAAATATAAAATTTACCCGCCTCCGCATTAGGAATCTGCAAATATTCAACAGCAGAGGTTGAACCGCCGAAATCGATCAAGTTGCCAACCGGCTCTGCTAATGCAAATGTACTACAAATTGGCGATGAAGTTGTTGTAGATGGAGTCGGGGTTGTACCATTATAACTCGATCCCCAATAAGAAGCATTACTAGGTCCTGAATAATAAGCATAAGATAATCCAGCTGGAGTTGACAAATCGTTTGTAATATCGCAAGTTGGATTATCAAAAGGTCCCCAACAACCGAAATCGACATCTCCGCAACTTGATATTGTCATTTGAATTGGACCGGACTGGGACACACG
Source organism: Bacteroidales bacterium (assembly GCA_017551515.1). Classification (GTDB taxonomy): domain Bacteria; phylum Bacteroidota; class Bacteroidia; order Bacteroidales; family ML635J-15; genus Bact-19. The sequence continues at coordinate 35,935 of JAFZLK010000109.1, forward strand.
CAGATACCACCACGTAGGATTATTAAAGAAAGTACACATTCCATCCAAATGACTTATTGCCGGGCTATTTCGCTCAACATTCATATCATATCCTGTGCTTTCATTAGTTGCGCAGAATGCCTGAGCGGATTCGCAGTCGGAACTACCAGTAATATCACTGCCATTCGGACATGACACCGACACCGTATAGCCCGCACTATTAGAACTTGAATAGTTATCAACTATCAAATAATAAGTCGTACCTGCAGTTAAGGTAACAGTCTGATTTCCAATACCCCAGCATGTTCCAACAAGATTTGTTCCCGAAGTTCCGCACGATGACATTAAGAAGAAATCGGGGTCGCCACTTGTTGTACTTGTAATAAATGTATGACTTCCAGTAGTGATAGGAGTAAATGCATACACATGCTCCTCACCTGGTTCCGAATAACCGCAACTAGAATAAGAATTCCACACACCAGAAGTGCCTAACGTTCCTGAATATGTCTGACCACAAGCCATTGTCGTTGCACTACCGCAAGGACCGTTATTTGAAGGACATGTTACCGATACCGTATATCCGGCACTGCTAGAACTCGAATAGTTGTCAACTATCAGATAATATGTCGTTCCAGCCGTCAATGAAACAGTCTGGTTACCTGATCCCCAATTACTTCCCACAATATTAGTTCCTGTGTTTCCACACGATGCCATTAAGAAGAAATCGGGGTCGCCACTTGTCGTTGTTGTAGCAAAAGTATAACTTCCTGTAGTTGATGGAGTAAATCTATATACCCGTTCCTCGCCAGGCTCACTCCAAGTGCTACTAGTATAAGAATCCCATATACCAGAAGTTCCCAGCGTACCCGAATAGGTCGTTCCGCATGTCATTGTTGTTGCTGTTGCACATGGTCCAGACGGACATGATATGGACACAGTATAACTCGAATTGGTAGAAGATTCATTGTTATCAACTATCAAGTAATAGGTTGTTCCTGCTGTCAAGGTAACTGTCTCTTGCCCAGAATCCCAACATCCGCCTAAAATATTAGTTCCGGTATTTCCACACGATGACATCAGGAAGAAATCCGGGTCATTGCTTGTCTCTGTGGCAGAGAATGTATAACTACCAGTTTGTGTCGGTGTAAAACTATATACTCGCTCTTCGCCAGGCTCTGCCCAACTACAACTCGTATATGAACTCCATGCCCCAGAAGTTCCGAGCGTTCCCGAATAGGTTGCGCCACATGTCATGACGGTAATATTATCGCATGGATTAATTTGTGGGCAATCAACCGATAGAGTATATGCACATGAAGAAGAATTCGACCAATTATCAACTATCAAATAATAAGTTGTTCCTGCACTCAATGTTACTGTTTTTGAACCAGAATCCCAACACCCACCTGCTAAATTTGTTCCTGTATTTCCACACGATGACATTATATAGAAATCGGGGTCGCCACTTGTTGCTGTTCCTGTAAAAGTATAAGCACCACTTGTTGTCGGTGTAAAAGAATACACGCGCTCCGCTCCATCCTCAGAATACACGCAATCGGTATATGAAGTCCAAGCTCCAGAAGTTCCAAGCGTACCAGAATACGTTGTTCCACAAGTCATTCTAGTTACATTGTCACATGGATCAGTTATCGAACAAGAACCATTGAAAGTAAGGATAATGTTTGCCCGCTTATCATCCAAAGTACCAGTAGCTGTAGCTCCTGGATCTGAACTATCCTGACGCTTATACCAATGTTTGTTCGAAGCCGAAGTATAATAGCATTGCTTGAAACATCCACCTGACGTTCCACAACCTATACTCTTTACTGCAACAAGCAAAGACTTGCTTGCATCGTGACAAAACTGACTTGAGAGCGTAAGTGTATTCCAACCCGTAGATGGAGTTGAATAGGAGGAAGTCGAATAAACCAATGACGCTCCAGATATATAAGTAGCAAATGTAGTACTTGTAGAAAGTGTATACGATGCATCAACATCCTTCATATATATCTGGAACGAAGATGTACTAGTATTTGAATATGCACTATATATATTATATGCAATCTTTGTAATATATCCTTCCCTATTGATATCCGATGCATCATACAAATATACTTCGTATTGCCATCCATACCATCCTGGCAATGGAGCATAATAATAATCAGTTCCTGTTCCTATAGTAATATTCGTCTGTGCACTCACATTGGCTGCACCCAGCACAAGCAACATAAACATCGCGACAAATGCCGTTCGCATTGGCATTACCTTATTCATAAATATCTGGTAAAATTTTTTCATAGTCGTATGTTTTATTTGTTCTTACTGTTTTCATTATACTTTGCCGAAGATACCTGCTCAACTTTCTTGCTGCTGGTATTATCCTCAGATGGTTGTTGATTTACAGATTGAGTATTTGGACGTGCATACAAATTGCTCGATCCATTTTCAGTTTTTTTCTCTTGCGACATTCTCATTTCCGGCGATGCCGAAATCTTTACTACGGTTTCATTTTCCTGATGCTTTGTTACTCTGATAACAGGACTCTGCTTTTCGTTGTCCTGTGGCGATGGCAAAGGAAAATCACCGACATTAGCCTTGTACTCATCAAGTGCATCGTTTACTGCATCAACAACCATATCCGGCTCAACGCTCTGCAAAGATTCGTACATAAAAGTTTCTCCGTTCCTATATATCACAACCCTCATAATATCGGGATTTTCAAGCACTATCTTTGAAACATAATCACGCATCTCGGGCGAATTTGGAAAATCTGCCATTTCAAAATAGGTGATGCGCGTACCATTATCATAAAATTTAGTAGCTCCGCTATCAGTAAGTTTTACCTGCGCAACAGACGACATGGCTACCGCCAATAACATGATTATTAAGAATAATCCTAATAAATATTTCTTCATACTCTACTTCTTTTTCTTCAACAATAATATAACTAAACTACTCTATTCTTCTCCATCATTTTGAATATATACAATCAACCCAAAATGACCAACAAATTTAAACATTAAAATTAAAACTGCAAACAAAATATTAAAAAAAATTTAAAGGAATTTGAAAAAGCAATAACACAAAAGGTGCAGTAAAAAAAATCTGCCGAAAATTTTTCGACAGATTTTTTATTTGTACATTATCAACCTCTAGCTCGACGCAGTCAATTGTTAATTTTTCATTTAACAACAAACCTTTCGACCTGTACCTTGTCACCAGAAACAAACCTTGCAAAATAAACTCCCGGTCTCAAATCGTGATGGAATTCCATTGACATGCCTTCGTCAACATAAATGTCGCGAACATCGACTATTGCACCTGCTGCATCGACGAGCTGATAAACGACATTTCCTCTTATTCCAGCAAAATCGACCATGAAGCGACCATCGTTAGGATTTGGATAAAGCGATGCCGTCATGCTGATTTCATCGACATCCGTAATCTGCAAATGTACAAATGTAACATGGAAAGTGTGGTTTGTATTAACATCCACAAATTCGTATGTATTTCCGTCAGTCTCAACATACTCTCCGTCAACAAAAACGCTGTCGATTTCATAGCCGATATACGGGTCGAAGGTAAATACCTGTGTTGCCCCTGGTGCCACCTCGACAATACCCGACGGCGAAAGTTCGCCATGAGGTCCTGCCGTCGCCGTAATGAAATATACCAACGGTCGGAACGAAATATAAATGTAATGATTTTCAGTAACATTCTCGAACCTATAGGTACTGCTTTCGGGTGCAAACTCATAGCCATCAACCACTACTACATCAAGCATATATCCGTCGTTTGGAATGAATGTAAATTCTATGTCGTCGCCGTCGAGAACATACTGCGTACCACTAGGACTAATCGTTCCGTTTGCTCCCGAGACTGCCGTTACCGTCCACATCGGCAACAGGTCGAAATTAACCATTACCACATGGTCTTCAAGCACATTCTGCAAAGTGTAAGAATCGCCAGAGAACTCAACACTTACATCATCAACAAGCACTTCCGAAACCATATATCCGGCACTAGGATCAAAGGTTAATGTTATGTCTGAACCTTCGTCAACTTCCTGCTCTCCCGACGGAGTAACGCTTCCGTGTTCACCAGCAACTATGGTTACAATACGCTTGTTAACCTCAAAGCCGGCCGAAATAGTATGATCGGCTGTAACATCTTGGAACAGATACGAATCGGCAACATCCACTGCTTCACCATCAACAAAGAGCGATGAAATGTGGTAATGTTCGTCCGGAATAATCTGGAATTCCTGACTTTCGCCATCAATAACACGGACTCTACCACTAGGCATTATGCTTCCGTGTTCGCCAGCGTTTGCTATAATTTCGTGTCGGGTAATGTCCATCGGCGTAAATATCACAACTATTGTATGATCGGCTGATATACTATCCAAAGTATAAGTATTGCCTTCCACTTCCTGCGACTCATTATCAACCATGAAATTAAGCAGTTCATATTCCTCATTTGGCTCTAACGTAAATGTAAGTGTGTCGCCATGATTTACCGTAATTGAACCGCTTGGCGTAATAGTTCCACCTTGTGCGTATGTCACTATGGTATATGTATTTACTGCGAACTCGGCATGTATAGTATGTTCCGAGGTAACATTTTCAAAAGTATATACACCCTCCGCAACTGCCGACGGAACTTCTTCACCGTCAACGGTTACCGATTCTATATGACAGCCTGCATCGGCAACTATATGGAATGTCTGGTTGTATCCGTTTGCCACCGAAACATCACCGTTTGGCGTTATAATTCCGTGCTCGCCATATGAAACTACGATCGTATAATATACATTTTCGACAAACGAAACATAAACCGTATGATCATCGATAATATTCTCAAAAGTATAATTGTATCCGTTTGCAATCAGTTCCTCTACAATATTCTCCCCATCCACAACGAACTCATGCACAATGTATCCTTCTTCGGGCATTACCGAAATTGTCAAGTTTTCGCCCTCCTCGATGACGACACTGCCATTCGGGGAAACAACGCCATTTTCGCCTACCTCGACAAAAACTGTATGGTAAATTATACTGTCGAAAGTTGCATGAATCGTATGGTTGGCATCAACATTTTCAAAGGTATAAATGTAACTTCCTTGTTCAAGCTGCACGGCGACACCGTCAACAATCACATCGCCCGGACGATAACCCACATTGGGAATTACAACAAACGACACAGTATCGCCCCGCTCTGCAACAGTGACGCCATCGGTTACAATATGTCCACCTTCACCAGCCGAGGCTGTAAAGGTGTAGCGTTCGGTAAATGTTGCTATCAGTGTATGTTCAGCATTCACATCAGCAAGCGTATAGATTCCGTCAACTATTTCGTCAGAAACATCCTCGCCGTCAAGTGTCAATGAGAGCAAATCGTTGTATTCATCGGGCACGATTGCAAATTCAGCACTTTCGCCAGGAGCAACCTCTACAATGCCATCAGGAGAAATAGAGCCATTTCCGACCGACGAAACATTTATCACATAGTCGGATACCACAACCTTGAAATCATCAATATACAAGCGATACCTATTTGCTTCCGACCGACATACAATTGCAATTTCTACATTCTGTCCTGCAAAATCGGAAAGGTCAACTGGTCCGTATGTCTGATATGTTTCGTTATTTACTGTCAACGAATCCAATTGCACTATGTCGCTTCCATTTGAGACAAGCACCAAGAAAGTTTCCGGATAAGAGAAATTGCCAGCCTTGTACTTGAACTCCAGCTTGGTGTTTTGAAGAATCCGCAACCAAGGAGAAGAAAGATAGTCGTATGCCTGATTTGTGCGTGAGAATGTGTACATGGCTTCGCCATTTGCAACAGACCAAGTCCTGTCATCATAGTTGTAATCATATATTTCCCAGCAACCAAGGTCAGAGAAATCCTGTTCGTAAGGAAGCGTAAACACACCACATACTGTTTTTTCCGTCCAACCGTTTGCTCCGCAATTCGACTGAACATATATATAATAATAGGTATATGCATCCAATCCTTCTATTAACGACCTACGCCAACCATAACCTATCGAATCCGATTCAATAATGCCTTCGAATAAGTCTGCCGTTTCTATTTCAGGGTCAATAGGCTGAGACGAAATCTTAAAGTTGTATGAAGTTTCGTTTTGTACCTGGCGTATATACATAACTATAGAATCGTTATATGCATAAATATACATGTCATCGGCAGACGGATTCGGGCAGTAGTTTTCGTCAATGCCAACAGTTACAGTCCAAGTCTTTGATGTTACACCATCCTCGGCTGTTACTATGTATTCTACAGGTTCTGAGAAATCACGCCATTCACCAGACTCCACATCAATAGTAGCATTCTCCGAAATTGTAAAAGTCGGAGTAAGATACATATAGTTAGACATGCTAGCGACATAAACCGATATAGTAGCATTTTCCGAATCTATAACCGATTCTGTAGTCTGTTCCGGAACTTCGAAAGTAAGAATTTCGGCTTCGGCACTTTTTTGCCTAAACAATAGATTGTCGATTGAACATTCGCGGTAACCGCTCAATACAAAGTCGAAGCGAGCCTCGCCTTCATACTGCGGAACATTTATCGACATCCTGATCATTCCGCTGCTTGATGCATTTTGTATTACAATGGACCTCAATGTATCAATTCCATCATTTACAAACAGAACATATAATGTATCGGGACGATTTATATTTTGTGACGATTGTAAGACATCGAACTCGAGTAGATAGCGAGCATCGGAGGTTAAATTGAACCGCGGTGACAGCAAATGAGCTTCGACCTGCGAATTTCCAGAAACCAAATGAGCCTCACCGTTACTTACCGACCAATCGTCACGTCCGTCGCCCTCTGTTCTCCAACAATCAGGAAGCTCGCCGCTGGCGACATCAAAGTCCTGCGTGTATGGCATGTCAAGTGGCTGGCACTCAGTTGTGGTCTCCACCGTCGCAATGTACCAATCGCTTTCCATTCCTACAGCACATACGCCTTGAATTTCTGCAGAAATACTATAGCTTGTACTCGATTGAAGTCCGCCTATTGTCAAACGCGGCTCATCAATAGTAGCTTCAACAACTTCTCCACCATTGAGCGAATATCTTACCGTCCAAGTACCGGTTATCGCATTAATATCAGTCCAAGTCAAAACAATATTGTCTTCGCCCACCGACTCAACAACCAAATTCCTTGGAGCAATACAGTCAACAGCCTTGTCAATTGTAAGATTATCAACATATACTCCACCCGCATTGTTTGACTTTCCAACAAGTATCACATAATTGAAACCTACACTGCCTCTCGTATTAAATGTATAAGTGTACCATCCGGGAGACGATTCCCCGCTCACATTGTCGGAATCCGAAACAAGGTAGTTCTTCGACACATAACCAAGTTTTTGCGGATTGCCATTTTCTATGTCGGGATATGTATTAACCCAAACTTCCACACCTTCGTCTGTTGCCGATGAAGAAAATGTTGAACGGTAAACATCAAGACTTATCGTGTATCCGTTGATGTTTTCAACAAACTTTATTCCTGTTGACGACAAGTTGTGAACCGATTCTGCCTTTGTATCGGCGAGCATAGCTTTTGGTGTAGAGTTGTCATCAACTGTAGCCGTAGCTCTCATCCAAGCTCCGTTTACATAGTTAATACCAATTCCAGAACCGACTGCCGTTCTTTCCTGCGACCAGCATACAGGCGGGAAAGTTTCCGAATTGAAATCTTCTGTATATGGGAAGTTCCTTATAATTACACACGGCGTGGTAAAATCAATCTCTGCATAAGCGGAATTTTCGTCGTCGCACAAAGTGCGTACCCTTACATTGTAGGTTGTGGACAGCTGAAGTCCTGTCAAGGTAACAGTACTTTCATCAACAGTAAATGTAGTGTAATTAGCATCCGACTCCTTCTTGTACCCGACTTCCCATTGCGACATGTTGAAACCCTGCCACGACAAGGTTGCCTCATCTTCATATACATCCGAAGCAGTCAAGTCTTCAGGATACTGGCATCCTGCAATCGTAGATGTCGAGAGCAAAGTCCATTCACTGTTGCCATTTGAACCGACACAATTTGCACGAACATAAATATCGTATGGCGTTGATTCCGTCAATCCAGTAATTTCATAGTGAGTATCAGCAAGATTAATTTCAACACCTTCGGTTTCTACATCAAACCCCGGGGTTCCGTACTTTAATGTACAACTATCACCAACATTGTCCGACGACCATGCCACATCGAGTTCGGTTTGCAAACGGATTACATCCAAATCGTTAACAACAAAACAATGCGGCAATGCATCAATCTGGATTTCATACGACACATCCACGCCATCGGTATCAACGATTATATAAGACGAACCTGCTGCACAATCGACCGTAAACGAGATATTGCTTTCATTGGTTTTTGAATCAATCCTATACGAGTACAATGCTCCGCAGCTATTCATTACTAACACGCTGAAATCGCCACTATACGAATGTGCGGTTAAAACAAGTAACTTCCTTGCTTGCAAATCAACCCTATATACTGCATCATTGCCCGATAGCTCAAATTCAAACTCTGGTCTATCGGAGTAATAAGTATTTATCATATTGTACAATCCCTCGGTAGTGGCTGAATTGAAATACGGCAAATCGTTTTCGGCATCAACAACATACGGATTCGAGCAGTCGGCACCAAGAGGCGAATCCATGTACGAAACATTTATAGTCCAGCTCTTTGTATCCACTCCGTTTTCGGCAGTAACGACAAACACTCGCGGTCGAGAAAAGTCATATGCCCTACCCTCAACCTGATCGATGCTTGCCAAAGGTGAAATTTCTATTGTCGGAACAATAGATGTAATGTCGTACATGCGGCTAAGTATAGCATTGACAGTTGCATTTTCAGAATCTATTGTCACATCGAACAGACCTTCTGTCCAGAAAGATATTATTTCGTCATCGGCAACAGCCTCTCGCCTTGAAACCATTATCGTCCATTCCTGAACGAGTCCAGATTCAGCCGTGACTGTATATACAAATGGATACGAAAGGTTTACCGCCGCTCCGCTTTCGGGACTTATTGTCGCCAAATCGGAAACCACTATTTGCGGAGTTACCCCCCTCAAGTTCCACGAATACGGAACATCGCAGGTAACTATATGATTCTCGGTGTCAATCTGCACATTGTCGGCACCATCGAATGCAAACGATACAATATCGTTTGCATCGGATAGGCGTACAACCGAAATATTATCGACAGCAGCAGGTAATGTGGCATCATAATAGTAATTATACCATTCAAATACAACATAATAGTTACCGCTTTCCAACGAATTTACATTACCAGAGAATCTTTCCCATGTGGACGATTCTGAATTAACGAAGCTTCCTAAATACCTCCATTCATCCGTGTAATGAAAGTCATCCCCCGTATTAAACGAAGAATTCTCGCCGAATGGAACAATATACACAAACATTCCAACTTCTATATAAGTTGAACCATGATAATTTTCTTGGAAACCATTGCAATGCCAGTCGAAAGAAAGATTAATACCCCACGGAGAATCCATATTGAAAGCAAAATAAGCGAGTGAATAAGAATTACTACTTATATTGAAACCGTATGTACCCCCACCGTCGTTTGAAACATACAACGACCTGTCTCCTTCATAGGAAACAGCAGAGCCATAGCTCCAGCCATTTGTTTCATTGCGTCTGTACCATCCTTGAATATAATCGGACTCAAAATCCTGATAGTAAGGCAAGGACTGAATGTCATTATCTGGTGTTTCAAAATAGAAATGTGTCCACGAACTATGTTCTGTATCGCTACAACCGGAAGAAATATAAAAGTGACACCCACCCAGCCCAGGTTCAAGTCCACTGAAACTAATATCAGTCGAAGTGTTAGTTATAAAATAAGACTCAGCATCAATTTCTGCATCTGTCATTTCGGTCGGTGATGCATACAAATAGAAACTATCATAATTATATGGACTAAGCCACGACAAATATACTTCTGTTGACAAAACATCAGCAGATATTCCATATACAGGCTCGCAAGGCGGCAAAGTAGAAAAACTTGTTGCACTCGACCACGGACTTTGTTCCGATTCGGAGCAATAGGTGCGAACAAATACATTGTAGTTGCTATTTGGATAATTGGGATTTGCCTCTAGGTTTTCGGCTATATACGACATCGTAGAAACCAGTACTGGACTTTCGGTAGCCTCGTCGGGATTGTCAGCCGTAGTTACCAGCACCTGCCACTGCGAACCAGTAGCCGATGTCCACGAAATGTCAGCCGAATTACGAGTTATATTGTCCACACTAATATCGCCCTCGAATAGGCAGTACGAAATATATTCTACGCTTATATTATCAATTGCACCCGGAGGATCGTCACGCTCTCTGTTATTATCAGACCAGTAGAATACCAAATAATAGTCACCAGGGGTCAATATATTATGATCCTTAGAGTTAGTATGCCAGTTCCATCCATCACTAACTGAATATTCAGACAAGAACTTAATATCCAATGCATTTATCCATCCATTAGGTGATGCAGACGTATTATCCATTCCGTTTGAATTTCCTGCGTTTAACGATGGATTCAAGCCGACAGGAATAAGGAACGGCCTTACGCTATGATGATAGTGCCATCCCACACATTTCCAGTCCAACTTAACCCTAACAACTCCTTGCTGATCGAACCTCAGACGACAATATGCATACGAATAATCGGTTGTACTCGTCCAACAATATGAATTACGAACACCTCCGTCCATTGATACATACATCGACCAATCACTATTGTTTCCTGTTCCTGTACCCAAATACCATCCGACTGTATTGTTACTTGTAACCCAGTTCTCAACCACTGCATCCTCGAAATCCTCGAAGTATGGCAAAGGCAAGGCTTCTGTTGCCGGCGTTGTAAATGTTGTGTGCACCCAATCGCTTATTTCATTGTCGCCACAATCTACTGTAACATAAATGTGATATGTCTGTCCCGGTGTTAACGAAGTGGCCGTATATGTTGTTCCGCTTTTCTCCACATACTCGGCAGAAGCAAGATCTACATCTGTAAGCTCTGTTTCTGATTTTACTATACGGTAATTGGTAACATCATACGGGTGCCTCCAAGAAAGATCTGCGGAATTGGGCTTTACAAAAGCCTTTAGCTCGTATATTGGCTCGCATGGCGGCAATGTACTGAAATATAATACATCATCAGACCACATGCTTTGCTCCGATTCTGAACAATATGTACGAACATACACCTGGTAGGAAGTCTGCATATCTAGGCCACCAATTGTAGGAGTCTTGCTATTTACCAACACGGGAGCTTCTGTTGCTTCTTCGAGGCTTTCCGCCGTTGTTACCAAAACCTCCCACTGCGTTGCATCGCCTTCATAGTCAAACGATAGGGTTACCGAATTTTTCCCGACTACCGCTACTTCCAAATTATCAGGATATACGCAAGTAGAAACAATATCAACGCTTATATTGTCGATTGCTGCTGGCGGATTATGCCCCCAACTAGACGTATTCTTCCAAACTAGCACCAAATAATATTCGCCTGATTCCCGAAGTGCAAAATCGTATGAAGACTCCTGCCACGATTCAGAAAAATATAAGCCTTCCGGGGCGACATTAAGCCATCCTTCTGGAAAATCATAATATGAAAAATTAACTACTCCAGCCGACAGGTTCGGATTTAATGCAACAGGAATCATAAATACATAAGGTCTATCGCTACTGGTTCCACCGTTATTTCTCCAATCGAACGACACATTAGCCACAATAGGCTGGTCAACACGCAAACGACAATATGCATAAGAATACGATGTAGTCCCAACTGTATATGTATTTGTCTCACCATAATCAGACGAAATATACAATGATTTTTCCCCCGTACTTGCGATTGCATTACCATCATACCAGCCGTTTAAATCATTGTTAAGATGCCAGTTTTGCAATAAATCCGCCTCGAAATCCTGATAATATGGCAAAGGCATGGACTCATCGGCCACCGTTGTAAATTGGAAGTGCTCCCAATCGCCATACACATCGTTGCAATCGGCACTTACATAAAAGTGATAGGTCTGGTTGGGCGTAAGACTATCTGCATAATACGACTTTATTGCATTACCGATGACTGTATTATATTCTTCTGAACTCAAAGCATCAAGTTGACTTTCTGTCATTGTCGTAGGAGAAACATACACATGGAAGATATTTGCATATGGATGGTCCCAAATAATTCTAGCCGAAGTTGCAGAAAGAACACTCAAATGAATATTGGTTGAGCTTACGCATAGCGGCCAAGTCGTGAAAAGCTCTCCATCCGTCCACGGACTTTGATGTTCTGCCGAGCAAACGGCGCTCACATACACATAATATTGTGTGTTCTCTTCAAGTCCGCTCACCATTGCCGAAGGCGTATTCACCCTGATTGGTGATTCGGTAGCCAAATCCGGATCGCTCGATGTGCTTACTAGCACATCCCACTGCGAAGCCCCATCGACATCTTCCCACGAAAATTCAACCGAGTTTCTGTCATAACTATCCACAACAACATTCTCCACCGGCAAGCAATACGGCAAGGTCTCAAACTCCGCTTCATTCCATAACCCCACATTCGTTGCAGAATAGTATCCGCGAAGATATACATGATAATCCGTTTCAGGAATAAGATTAGTAACCGTATATGATGTATTATCGGCAACCACTATCGGAGTTTCGGTCGCTTCATCGGGGTCGCTGGCTGTAGTTACCAACAACTGCCACTGCGAAACATACTCGCCATCCGGCCACGAAAATGTAGCAGATGTCTTGCTAATATCCGAAACGCTTATATCTCCGCTATACAAGCATGACAATGGTGAAACAACATGCAGATTGTCGATTGCAGCAGGCGGTTGCGAACCATATCCGCCATCATTTTTCCAATAGAATGCCAGGTAATATTTTTCTTCTGTCAGTATAAACTGCTCAGACACAGTTGACCAGCTATTATTATTACACAAAGTACCATTAACATTTATCCAACCGCTTGGAGTATAGCTATTGTACATAACCTCGTTAGTGAATGAGGGTTTTAACGAAACCGGAACAAGGAAAACACGGAGATAATCATAATAACTACCCCAACTTGAGAAATCACCAACACATTTCCAGTCGAAAGTAATATTTACTATGCTTGGAGTTCCGATATTCAGGCTACAAAATGCAAAAGATTCGGATACAGAATCAGTATTGTAATGATTGTCACCTCCATTATTATCGGAAATATACAACGAATAAGAACCTCCGCTTGAAGTTCCTTGTCCGACATACCACTTGTTGACACCGCCCTTCACAATCCAATTTTCTATAGTTCCGGACTCAAAGTTCTCATTATATGGCAAGCCCTTCGGCTCCAACGGAAGATAGAATGCCTCGCTTGCCCAATCGCTATATCCGATTTGCCCACAATTTGAACGGACATACACATAGTAGTCGGTCAGAATCGGGAGATTGGAAACTGTATAACTGGTATTGTTTAGAGTCACAACATTGGCTGTTTCCAAATCGCTATCGCTCATTTCAACATCCGAAATATACAACTGGTATGATGTCGATAATGTACCACCCGTCCAAGTTATTGTTGCTTGTGTCGAAGTTGTAGTAACGGTCAAATCCACAACCTTGCAATCTGGAGTGGTAAATTCTACTGCGCTACTCCATTCGCCCATATTGTATTCTGAACAAATTGCACGTATGTAAGCATAATAGTGAGTATTAGGAATAAGGCCAGTTACAGTTTGCGTTTCGGAAGTCATCACCACTGGCGACTCTGTTGCTGTTTCGGGATCGGAGGATGTAGAGATAAGTATTCCGTAACTACCCTCATTACCCGAAGTGCGTGTAATTTCTACCGAAGAACTACCCAGCACATTTGCATTAAACGAAGCTGTAACCGAACAAGGTTCTTCAACTACTATGTCATCAACAGCAGCTGGTGGCGCATATCCACCGGAACTATCATTACGCCAATAGAATACGAGCTTGTATTCTCCAGCATCCAACGCGACAGTCCTTGAAACAACCTGCCAATCTGATTTATTGTTAAGTTGGACACCACCATCAAGGGCTATCCAACCACTTGGAGTATTAGAGACTGTAATACCATTTGTATATCCAGCATTAAATGTAACTGATGCTGGCACCAAAAATGCACGCAAATAATCATAACCTATTTCGCCACGTCCTTTCCACTTGAACGAAACAATATAATTACCTGCACTTGAAATTTCTAAAGATCGCCAAACATATACAGAAGATGCCGAAGATGACATCGTATAGCTATTTGAAGAATTATTATTAGTAATATACAGTGAATTTGACGGACTGCTACTGGTTGAATTGCCAATCATCCACTGGTTTGTCTGTGTTCCATTCACCATAGTCCACTTTGCATTTTCCGTATCCGTTTCAAAATCACAAGCATAAGGAATAGTGGCAGGTGGTTCTCTAGGAATAAACTCAACAGCACTGCTCCACTCCCCTACAATATCCTCCGAACAAAAAGCTCTTATATATGCATAATATTGCGTGTTAGGCGTCAAATTTGTTATGGTTTGCGTCGCAGATGTCATAGTCACAGGTGATTCGGTTGCCGCTTCGGGACTTTCGGATCTAGAAACCAGAATCTCGTACTTAACACCAGATCCAGACAAACGTGTAATTCTCACGGATGACATTCCTAACACATTAACACTTAACGAAGCCGTGGCCTCGCAAGGTTCCGACACGCGTACATCATCTACTGCTGCTGGTGGCGGTGTTCCATACGAATTATCATTTCGCCAGTAAAATACAAGATTGTATTCTCCTGCTTCCGATACAGTTACCATATTAGAAATTTCCGACCAGTTTGAGTTTTGGTTTAATTGATTACTGCCATCCACTGCTATCCATCCTGCTGGTACATTGTTTACATCTATGTCGTAAGCATTGCCAGACGTTAGAGTCATAGATGCAGGCACAAGAAAAGCACGCATATAGTCGTAGCCACTCTCGCCAAGTCCCTTCCACTTGAACGAAACTACATAGTCGCCAGCAAGTGGAAAATAAATATGCCTATATGCATAAACATCGGACCAATTATCATCAATAGTGTAAGCATTCGATAAATCATCGTTAGTTATATACAACGAATTTGACCCGCTACTGCTAGTAGCATTTCCAATCATCCAATAATTTGTTTGAGAGTCATTTACAAGTATCCAGTTACTATTTTCGTCACTATTTTCAAAATCGCAGACATATGAAACCAATGGTCCTCTAAACGAATAATATCTACCTGCACCAGGATGAACATAATATGTTTCGTTGTTATAAGTTGTTGAATATAATGCCGTATGTTCACTCGGATTTACATACCAGAATTTATCGGCAGACGCATTTCCTATACCAATTTGGTAGTCAACTGGGGCCGACGTATTACCACTTCCATACACAATTGTTACCTCGTTGGATCCTTGACACAACTGAAACTGGAACTTTATGTAGTCCGTTCCTGAAGTATTTGAACTGGTATTCAAAAGGCACTCTATTACTCTAATAGTTTGAGAACCATCATTATACAAACCAGTCTTCACATAACCCGCAGCGCCAGTGCTACAATCACGACCCACAGCAACAATTACTGGCGCATTATCTGTATAATACGACGAAATAAATGGTTTATGATAATCTGTTGAAATAATATTACCGCCCAATCTCATTCGACCGTTTGAGCTTACTGAGAACTGAGTATATTCAACTCCGTCATACACAAAAGTAAAACCGATATCTGTAACTGCCGAAGACCTATCATCATTCCCCGATGAAATCAGTTCTGCAAATGATGATGGAGAAAGAAGAGAACCGTCATCTCCCGTTGCAAACCAATAATCTTCAAGTCCCTGCGCATGAATATTTGTAGCACAAACCAAGAATGTCATCAACATAGGAACAGCAAATCGTATTATATTTCTCATATTAAATAATTTATTCGTTTCAAACATTAAATTTCTCGTGAGGCAAGCATCTAAAAAGAAAACAATACCTCTAATAAATATAAAACGCGCAAACATACAAATTAGAATTCGATTTGACAAGAAAAAATAAAGAAATATACCTTATAAAAAACAAAAGAAATTCGAATGGATAATGAATAATTGACAATTTTTATGCGAACCAAAGGCAAAGCGAAACAAACTGAGGACTTTAGCTTTGCTGAGGTGATGCCCAAAATCATGTACAGAAAGGACATAATTAACAATTTTTAGCCTTGCAATGCATTGTGAGAACATATATTATTTCAAACGGCGAAGCCATTGAAAAAGCGTCAGCGAGAAACGGGCGTAGCCCTTCAAACGACATCAACATCCTCATACCCTCCAAATCCGAAATTTCGTCCCAAATGCACAAAAACTTTTCGCCCCTCACAGAAAACTTCGCCCCTCATTTTAAAATTTCACCCCTAAAAATCGACTTTTACAACTGAAACACAACGCAATGCCACATTTATTTTAACGGCACTTTTAAAGTGTATTCCTTTGCAGCGCAAAATTCAAAAACAATTTAAACAAAGAAAAAATGATAAAGGAATTATTTGTTGATTATTACAAGAACGCAATTGTAAACAACTGGAATCTCCCTGCATTGCAGGACTACGACAACAAAGAATCAGTAATCACTTTCGGAAAATTAGGCAACAATATATTAAGGTTGCACAAATTGTTCAAGGACTGTGGCATTAAGGAAAACGACAAAATTGTTCTCGTCGGCAAAAACTCAGTAAACTGGGGATGCGTTTACCTCGCAGCAACAACCTACGGTGCAGTTATCGTCCCATTGCTTCAGGACTTTACACCTAAAGATATATACGCACTGACCAACCACTCGGATGCACGCTTGGCATTCGTTTCGGAATACATCTTAAACAAGATGGATGTCAGCAACTTCACAATCGTTGAAGAAATCTTCAAGCTAGACAACTTCGATTCTTACTACACTCGTAACGGCGAACAACACACCTACGATCGTAATATGCAAGAAGTTACCGCCAAGGATTTCACATTGCCAAACCTTCCAAACGACAAGTTAGGCGTAATCCTCTATACATCAGGAACATCGGGCAGTCCTAAGGGCGTAATGCTAACACTCAACGCACTTGCTGCTAACATAAAGTTCGCACGCGAGAACATGTTCCTCGTAAGTGGAGACAAGCTGGTTTCATTCCTACCGCTCGCACACTGCTACGGCTGTGCATTCGACTTCCTCTACCCGCTCACCGAAGGATGCCACATCATCTTCCTAGGTAAATTGCCGTCACCGCAGGTAATCCTCAAAGCATTCGGAGAATACAAGCCAAGACTTATCCTTTCGGTTCCGCTGATTCTCGAAAAAATCTACAAGGGTAAGATTAAGCCGACACTCGAAAAACCGGCAGTAAAGTTCATGACAAAAGTTCCTGGACTTCGCAGCCTCATCTACAGCAAGATACGTAAGACTTTGGAAGATGCATTCGGAGGCAACTTCATAGAGCTCATCCTTGGTGGTGCAAAGGTAAACCGCGAGGTAGAGACTTTCCTCAAGAAGATAGGCTTCCGCTTCACTGTTGGTTACGGCATGACCGAATGCGGACCGCTTGTAGCTTACAGCGGTTGGAAGACCAATCCGATATTCGCCGCCGGCAAGCTGGTTGATTGTCTCGAAGCAAAGGTTGAATCAAGCGCTCCTGGCAAGATTGGCGAAATCCTTCTACGTGGCGAAAACATAATGTCGGGCTACTATAAGAATCCTGAAGAAACAGCAAGAGCACTCGACAGCGATGGCTGGCTCCACACAGGTGACCTTGGTCTTATCGACAAGGACGGCTTCATTTCGCTCAAGGGCCGCAGTAAGACCATGATTCTCACCAGCTCAGGACAAAATGTATATCCAGAAGAAATTGAATCAAGATTATGCAACTTCCCGTTAGTATCGGAATGCGTAGTTGTAAGCCGTGCTGCTAAGATAGTTTCGATAATCTACCCGAACCCCGACCTCACAAAGGGAATGTCGCCAGAGCAAATCGAAACCGAACTTGCTGAATACCAAAAACAAATAAATTCCGAAATGCCTGCCTATATGCAAATCAACAGAATACAGGTTCGCGACCAGGAATTTGAAAAAACGCCTAAAAAGAGTATCAAGAGATACCTATACGAATAATAACACACAACAAAAACTCCTAATGTAAAGCGCAGGCCTCCCAAGTCTGCGCTTTTTTTGTGCAGATGTTGAAAACTAAAAATCAAACTAATCGTGACAAACAAAAGAAGTTTATAATTTTGCAAAGCAAAAATTTCTTGTAATGGACAATAACAATCAAAATAACCAAAATTGTTCAGAAGTTCGGAATATTCAGAATAATCAGAATACTCCGAATACCTCTGAATCCAATACATTTCTCCCTCAGCATGGGCACTATCGCCACTTGCGAGTATATCAAGTTACAGAAATAATCTATGATATCACCTACTATTTCACACAAAAATACCTACGATTAGGCGACCGCACGATTGATCAAATGGTACAAGCTGCTCGCAGTGGCAAACAAAACATTGCAGAAGGCAACCAAGCAGCAGCCACATCAAGCGAAACTGAAATCAAATTAACCAATGTAGCAAAAGCAAGTTTGGAAGAACTATTAACCGACTACGAAGATTATTTGCGCGTACGCAATCTACAGCAATGGGGGCAATTACATCCACGATATGAAGCACTTCGCCAATATGCTCGTAGCGAAAAGATTATGCAAGACTATACACAACAAATAAAACGCTTGAACGATGAAGAAATAGCCAATCTTTGCATTACTCTCATACATCAAGCTACATATCTATTACACAAGCTTTTAATCACAATGCAAAACCGCTTTGTAACTGAAGGTGGCATAAAAGAACAAATGTATAACGCAAGAGCTAATTACCGTAACTCCATAAACAATAACAAAAAAGAATAATAATATGATAAAAAATTTTCTCACAGCAATAAGCCTTTGTGCAATGGCAACATTCGCCACCGCTCAAATCGACTATACCGACTGGGTTGGCAACTACCCAGACGGTTGCACAAGCATAACTGTTGGCAAAAAAGCCAGTGCCGACGGCTCGGTATTCACCTCGCACACCGACGACAGCCACCGCTCTAAGTCGGAATTCAACATAGAGCCTGCTCGCGACTACCCCAAAGGAACTACCAAGAAAATATACAAGCGCGTGTCGAAAAACATCTACGCAATGCCAACATACGAATTTGAGGAAATCGGTGAAATTCCGCAAGTTGCACATACATACCGCTATATAAACACAGCCTACCCCTGCATGAACGAAAAGCAACTCGGCATTGGCGAATCGACTTTCGGCGGACGCAAGTCACTGGTTTCAGAAAACGGACTAATCGACTGCACTCAACTTTGCCAACTTATGCTCGAGCGTTGCGCAACCGCACGCGAGGCCATAACATTAGCAGGTGAACTAATAAAGGAATACGGCTGGATTGATGTCGGCGAGTGCCTCACGA
Organism: Bacteroidales bacterium; assembly: GCA_017551515.1. Taxonomy (GTDB): domain Bacteria; phylum Bacteroidota; class Bacteroidia; order Bacteroidales; family ML635J-15; genus Bact-19. The sequence goes on from JAFZLK010000109.1 coordinate 55,515, forward strand.
TAGCCGATAAAAACGAAGTATGGCACCTTGAAATAATAGGTCCGGGCAAAGGCAAGAAAGGTGGAATCTGGGTTGCACAGCGCGTCCCCGACGACCACGTTGCCGTCAACGCCAACGCCAGCACCATCAAGCATATAGACTTGAAAAACAGCGACATGTTCATGGCAAGCGAAAACATCTTCAAGATGGCTTTGGATTCGGGATGGTGCAAGTCGGAAGCCGATTTTCAATTCTGCCATGCCTACGCACCCGAAAGTCGCAACAGCATAGCCGCCCGCCGCCGCGAATGGCGCGTGTTCGACCTTGTTGCACCGTCGCTAAAACTCGACTCCAACGACAAGGACTATCCATTTTCGGTAAAACCCGACAAACCAGTGACTTTGGAGCAACTTTCGATGATTTTCCGTGACTACTACGAAGGCACGCCCTACGACATAACCCACGCGCTAACCGTAACCGACAAAAACGGCAACGAAGTGATTTCGCCGATGGCAAACCCACAAATGCCATACGACCAAATGAAAATCGAGAATGTTCGCGGAAGCTGGTACGATGTCGATTCAAAAACTGGCAAAATTGAAATGCTCGGAGAACGCACAATAGCCCGCTGGTACACAATGTACGCCACAATTTTGCAATGTCGCTCGTGGTTGCCAGATGAAATAGGCGGTGTGGCTTGGATTGCCCTCGACAATGTTGCGACATCGATTTATGTGCCGTTTTACCCTCAAATCACGCAACTACCCAAATGCTACGAAACACCCGGTCGTCCAAATGGTTACACACAGGAATCAGCTTGGTGGGCGTTCAACAGGTTGGGAACACTCACGCACCAGCGCTGGGGCGACATGCGCAAGGATGTAGTTGACGCAGTGTGGATTCCTTGGCAGAAAGAACTTTTCGACAACCAGCAGAACATTGAGGATGAAGCAAAAGCCTTGATGGACAAGAAGAACGGTCGCAAGGAAGCAATAGCCAAGTTGACCGAATATTCAAATATGTGGGGACAAAAAGTTGTTGACAAGGCATGGAAACTGGGCGATTTCCTTTGGACAAAATATGATGAAAAATTCTAAGCAATGTCGTTAAAACTCAGATACATAGTTACCATTTTGATAACCGCAATGCCCTTTTGCACGACATTCGCGCAAAAGGATTATGTATCATCGTTGAAAAAGAATCTCGGAGACTATAGTTCGCAATACATTGAAGCAAAAGTTGAATCCGCACCTGTAAGCGAGCATCTTTATCCCAAAGTGCTTATCGAGGAAGAATCTTACACATTGACACAGAATGCAATATCATACTACGATGCAATATCGTCTCTACCAACCGAAACAAAAAACGCCATGCTGAAAGCGCATTCGGAAATTGCATTCTCTGCAGAAAAATCAGCCCTTTCCTCCTACCCAGATGAACTTTTGTGGCTTCCGTTTGCAATATCGGCATTCAACAAAGACTACGAACAGGATGGTAATTGCGGATTCTGGGGCTTGCAATACCTATATGCAATAAAATACGGAGTAGAAATCAGCGAATGCACAGATGGTAGGCACGACATTTTGCTATCGACAAAGGCTGCAATCCGCCAGTTGCAATATTTCCACGAAAAATTTGAAAAATGGGACATAGCCTTGGCTGCCTACCTTTTCGGGCCATCGAACCTAAAGCTGATGCAAGTTCAAGGCAAGCAAACCTCCGAAATTTACACCTCGCTCGACCCTTACGGCAAGAATATTTTCGACATCTGGTGCGCAGTGATTTCGTGGGCGGAGAACTACAGGAACAGCAAAATCGAGATCAAGGAAATCGAACAGCAATACGACACCATCCGCATCTGCGACCGCATTCATATTGAGCAGATTTCTAAAGTTATGGGCATAAGTATCAACGAACTAAAATCGCTCAACGCCACTTTCAGTTGTGAAGTAATTGACGGGCGAAGAACACCCGTAACATACAGACTGCCAGCAGGTCGCAAGGACGATTTTGCAACGCTTCACGACAGCATTGTGAAGTATAACGACACAATATACTTTCCGCCACCAAAAGCACCTGCCGAACCGAAAAACTATGTCGTAGAAGGCAACGGCGACAAGATTATATACACCATACAAAGTGGCGACTATTTGGGAAAAATTGCACAGAAGTTCGGTGTGAAAGTCAGCGACATACAAGCTTGGAACGGACTTAGCGGGACAAACATAACCGCAGGAAAAACTCTTATAATCTGGACTGGCAAAAAGTCGACACAAAGCAATCAAACTACGCAAACAAAGACAACTACAACAGCGCAAAAGCCTGCTACGCAATCAAACACAAGCACTTCCGGCTCTGCTACATTCAACGCGAAGGACTATACCTTGGTTGAAACCTACACTGTAAAATCGGGTGACAATCCGTACAACATAGCCAAACGCTATAGTTGGGCAACAGCAGATGAAATTCTGAAATGGAACAACATCTCAGACCCATCAAAGTTACAGATTGGACAGAAACTAAAAATATACAAGAAGAAGTAAAAACGCGAAGATTCGCGAGCAAAAAAGAGACTTTATTTTACAAAAACTGCAGGAAACAATCGCATCTAACAAAGTTAACATTCTACAATTCAACAAATTGATTTTTTTGAAAAAAAGTAAAAAAAATGTTTGTCAGTTAAAAATGATGTACTATCTTTGCACCGCTTTTCCTCAGTAGCTCAGTTGGTTAGAGCACCTGACTGTTAATCAGGGGGTCGTAGGTTCAAGTCCTACCTGGGGAGCAGAAAAAGACGGACTGAAATTCCGTCTTTTTTCGTTTATAATCAACACATTACAGAACCAATCTCTCAGAATTACATCAAATGTTCAGATTAGGAACTAACCTTAATTCTTTTTTAACAACCTTAACACTCAAAACTAACTAAAAATTAGTATCTTTGTCCCCAAATTTTTAAATAGAATGAGTAGATTTTCAGTAATAGAAGACACACAAAAACTGCTTGAAGTTATCAATCAAGCAATTCTTGACAAGAAAGGCGAAAATGTTGTCAATATGGACTTGCAAGCCATTGAAAACCACATTACAAAATATTTCGTAATATGCACAGCCAACTCGGTAATCCACGCCAATACGCTTGCCGACTACATCCGCTACCAGACACGTGGCACACTGAAGGAAAGACCATGGAAGGAAGAAGGATTCGAGAACAGCGAGTGGATTTTGATGGACTATGTTGACATTGTGGTACACATTTTCCTCCCCGAAGCACGCGAGTTCTACAAGCTCGAACAACTTTGGGCTGATGCAGAAACCAAATCTATAGAAAACAAATAAGAAAATGGAAGAAAACAAAGGATTCAAGCCGAACAACAACAATCAAGGCTTGCCAAACAATAACGGAAGTGGCAAGGTTCGATTAATTATTTACATTGTAATTCTCGCTGTGCTAATCGGCATAACATTCATCGATTTTGGCGGTGGGGCAAACGAGATAAACTGGAACAAGTTCGAGAACGAAATGCTTCTGACCAATGACGTAGAAAAAGTCGTTGTCGTAAACCGCGAACGTGCCGACATTTACATCAAACCCGAAAGCCTCGACAAGTTTGGTCAAGCAGGACGCGGAAGTTCCATATTTTCAGGTTCGGTGCCGACTTTCTATTTCAACATCGGCGATGTAGAAAGTTTTGAGAACAAACTTGCTGAAGCTCAGAAGGATTTGCCTAAAGAACAGCGTGTAAGCGTAGAATACAAGACCGAACATGATTATCTTGGCTCAATACTCAGCTGGATTCTTCCTATTGTACTAATACTTGTACTTTGGTGGTTCGTCTTCAACCGCATGAGCGGCGGAAGCGGTGGCGGACAGATTTTCAACATCGGCAAGTCGAAGGCTCAGGTATTCGACAAGGAACGCAAGGTTAAAGTAAACTTTAAAGATGTTGCCGGGCTTGAGGAAGCCAAGGTTGAAGTGATGGAAATTGTGGATTTCTTAAAGAATCCCGAAAAATACACAAAATTAGGTGGCAAAATTCCGAAAGGTGCATTGCTTGTAGGCCCTCCAGGAACAGGTAAGACCTTGTTGGCAAAGGCAGTAGCTGGCGAAGCCGATGTTCCCTTCTTCTCGCTCAGCGGTAGCGATTTCGTTGAAATGTTCGTAGGTGTTGGTGCATCGCGTGTGCGTGACCTTTTCCGTCAGGCAAAGAGCAAAGCACCATGTATTATATTCATTGACGAAATCGACGCCATCGGTCGCGCACGTGGAAAGTCAAATAGTTTCAGCGGCAACGATGAAAGAGAAAACACTCTGAACCAACTTCTTACCGAAATGGACGGTTTCGACACCAACAGCGGTGTTATTATCCTTGCAGCGACCAACCGTGCAGAAATATTAGATTCTGCACTTATGCGTGCAGGACGTTTCGACAGGCAGATTCATCTTGAACTTCCCGACGTGAAGGAACGCGAGGAGATTTTCCAAGTACACACCAAGAACCTGAAGATGGCTTCAAGCGTAAAGATTGACTTCCTTGCCAAGCAGACACCAGGTTTCAGCGGTGCCGACATTGCCAATGTCTGCAACGAGGCAGCCCTCATCGCCGCACGAAACGACAAGAAAGAAATCGACAAGCAGGACTTCCTCGATGCTGTTGACCGCATAATCGGCGGATTGGAAAAGAAGAACAAGATTATTTCGGAAACAGAAAAACGCACCATCGCATACCACGAAGCAGGACACGCAACCGTTAGCTGGCTTTTGGAATACGCCAATCCGTTGCTGAAAGTCACGATAATCCCACGCGGAAAGGCTCTCGGTGCAGCATGGTACTTGCCAGAAGAACGTTCGATAACCACCAAAGAGCAACTTCTTGATGAAATGTGCGCAACCTTGGGCGGACGTGCTAGCGAAGAAATCAATTTCGGCAAAGTGTCAACAGGCGCACTCAACGACCTTGAACGCGTTACCAAACAGGCGATTGCAATGGTTTCGTTCTACGGCATGAGCAACGACATTGGCAACCTCTCCTACTACAATTCGACCGATGACTACGGATTTACAAAGCCATACAGTGACAAGACTGCCGAAAAGATTGACGCAGATGTAAAATCCATGGTCGAAGAACAATACGAGCGCGCAAAGGAAGTGCTTCGCAACAACATGGAAGGCCTTACTCAACTTGCCGAAACACTGTTGGAAAAGGAAGTTATCTTCAGCGACGACCTTGAAAGGATTTTCGGCAAACGCAAAGGCGAAAACAAGGCTCTCGATGCAATAAACGAGGCCAAGGAACAGGAAAAAGCCGAAGCAGAAAACACCTCTAACGAAGAAAACAACGAAAACCAACCAGAACAAGATGCCTAATATTCTGAAACGGACCATATTTGGAGCACTTTTCGTAGCAATAACTTGCTTTGCAATCCTATTTTGGGACGGAGCATTATGTGGACTTTATATGCTTCTATGTGGATTTATTATGATTTATGAATTCACGAAAATGTTCAAGATGTCAGCAATAGATCTGCTAATGGTCACCGTGATAGGCGGAGAAATTATATCAGCGACAGACCTATATTACGGATATTCTTGGGCATTCATTCCTGCACTTGCGTTAATTTTCATTTATTTCATAATTTATCTGTTTAAGAAAGACACAAAACAGGAAGAACATCTTGGGAAAGCATTCCTAACACTTATATACATTGCCCTCCCATTGGGTATAGCCTCTTACATTAGCCGTAATGACCACCTATTGATAATGGCGACATTTCTGCTGATTTGGATTTCAGACACCATGGCTTATCTAGTTGGATGCAAGTTTGGCAAGCACAAGATTTTTGTGCGCATTTCGCCCAAGAAATCGTGGGAAGGTGCAATTGGCGGATTTGTTTTCACGGTAACAGCATCGGCCTTTGGTGGTTACCTTTTCCCAAAATTGGGATTCGCAGTATGGCAGTGGTGTGTAATCGGTGCTACGGTTGGCATTTTCGCAATTCTTGGCGACTTCATCGAATCGATGTTCAAGCGTAGTGCAGATGTAAAAGACTCCGGCAACCTAATCCCCGGACATGGCGGTCTGCTCGACAGACTTGATAGCTTTATCTTCACAATTCCGTGGATTGCGATAGCAGTGTGGATAATGAGAATGTTTTAGGGCTACGCCCCTATGCCTACGGCGTTTCAATGGCTAAAGCCGTTTCTAAGTTTCTAGTTTCTATGGCTTCGCCGTTTCTACGCTGCGCTGTTTCTGGGTTTAAGGTTGTTTGAATGGCTACACCGTTTATACGCTAACGCTGTTTCTATGGGCTTACGCCCGTTTCTATGGTTCTATTGTCTAACAGTCTTGCTGTCTAATAGTCTCTTGGACTTGTAGCATACTGCAGACCGCAAGACTGGTCTTCTGTTAGTCACTAAAACATTAACTTTAAAATATCCTCGCCAGTAATTCCCATGAAGTAATCTTCGGGATTCACCTTCGTAAGCAAATCGGCTACGGCATCTTTTTCATGACGAACACCTATTAACAATTTCTCGAAATCGCTGACATCACGCTTCGCAAAGAAATCACCGTAAATCTTTACAGCCGAGATAATTCCTTTTTCAGTTTGCAAGTGCATCTCAATATTTCCGCCAGTAGCTCTTATCATCTTCGAGAACGAATACTTTGGCGAATGTCCGAAATTCCACTCCCATGTAGAGTATTTTTCATCACGCAACTTGTTTATTGCAACAAGGTCTTCGTCTGTAAACTCATATAGCTGACAATTTTCACGGGTTTCCATGATGTGCTTCATAATAAGGTCGGCAAACTGGAGAACAGTCATCGGTGATTTCAGATGCTCGCTGATGTTTGTCACGCGCTTACGCACCGATTTAACTGCCTTGTCCTCAAATTTCAACGGATTTACTTTCAATGCATTCGACATGTCGGTCATAGCAGTATCGAAAAGCAAAGTTCCGTGATGTAGCATTCGTCCGTTGCTTACGCACTGTGCATTGCCCGAAAACTTGCGACCATCAATCATCAGGTCGTTGCGACCTTCGAAGCGGGCATCAACACCAATTCCATTCAACACCTCAATAATCGGCTGAGTGAAAGTACGGAAATTGCCCTTGCTATTGCTTTCGACAAAGGTAAAATTCAAGTTCTGCAAATCATGGAAAACAGCCCCACCGCCAGTCAGACGGCGCACAACCTTAATGTTCTTTTCCTTCACATAGTCGAGATTTATCTCGGCAAGCGAATTCTGGAACAACCCGACAATTATTGCCGGTTCGTTGCGCCAAAGCATAAATATATCATCTGAGAAATGCGTGAACACATATTCTTCTACTGCCATGTTGAAATAGGCATCGTTGGAATTGTTGAAAATACAAAGCATAAACAAAATTTTTGGTTTCTAGTTTCTAAGTTTCTATGGCTAAAGCCGTTTCTAAGTTTCTGGGTTTCTAAGTTTATGGTTTCTATGGCTAAAGCCGTTTCTGAGTTTCTGGGTTTCTAAGTTTCTTGGTTTAAGGTTGTTTGAGATGGTTTCAAATGGTTTGAGATGGTTTTAAAGATTAGAACTCACCTATCGAGACAACCGAATCCTTGCTATACAAATATAACGAACGGTAATTGCATCCGTATCCAGCCCAAAAGCCTCGCACCTTGATTCCATCTGGCGCATCGATATTGGTTTTGACTGTTGCCGGATTTGTAAACGGATTGCCATCGGTAATCCAGTTTCGGTACCACGATTCCCACACATTGTACGATATATTGTCCATAGTGGAAAGTTTCAGCGAAACCGAATCGCCAACGCGGAAGCAGAAAATGTCGCCCAACTTGTAGGCAAATGAATCTCGCTCCTCCTGAGTGAAGAAATTATCGTAATACGCATTTCGTTCCATACCTTTTACAACCATTGCAAAGGACATTTCCTGTCCATCGGTCAACTTGTCACTGATGATATGATTAAGCGCGTATGGTCTATAATACATCGGTTGAGTTTGGTTCTTGACATGAATGGAATAGTAGTTGCTCTCGTTCTTGGGGTCTTTCCAGTTGATTCTCATCACGGCAAAGGTATCACTCATAAATGTCGGGAATACAGTATCAATCGATATGGAATCGGGAATATATGTTGAGGATGTATAGGTATTGCCACCGTAAAGCACCTTCAGGTCGTAACGATGTCTTTGCTGACCGACAAACTTAGTTCCTTGGAAGCACTTGTACGGCCAATGCTGTATGGGAAGATACTGCAAGGTATCGGAAATAGTGCCATCGGAAACAATAACCACTGCCTTCTGGTCGGTTATCTGCATGTCATTCACAGCATTGGTATCAAGTTCCTGAAAATATGCCATGCTTGTTGACAGATACACCACTGGGTAATCATCCAAGTCAATATAACCATCTACAACAAGGCAAGGGTCAGCCTGCGGAATATCAACGGTTATGTCCTTGATGCACGATGAAATAACGGTCAGTAATACCAGCACGAAAATTATCAATATCTTATACAAATTCTCTCTCATCGGCATCAGAATTTAAAGTTCCATGTTATTGCTGGCAAGATTGGAATTAACGATAACTGCTTTGCTACAGTTCTATATGTTCCTTCCTTCACATTTCCAGTGTGGTACACATATATGAAATACGGATTCTTGTGGTTATAAACATTGTAGATTGAGAAATTAAACGACGATTTCCAGTTCTTTTTCGTCTTTATATCGTAAGTAACCGACAAGTCGAGGCGATGGTATGATGGCATACGGTAGGAATTCCTTTTGCCATACTCGTTAACAATATCACCATCTATTACATACGATGAAATTGGCAGAGTGGTCGTGTTGCCTGTTGCATAGACGAATACCGCCGATGCTGTCAGGCGTTCGGTAATCTGGTAGGTAGCCGTAAGAGAAAGGTCGTGACGGCGGTCGTACTTGGCTGGAAAAGGTTCTCCGTTGTCGATTTCGTCAAAAATCTTGTTTGTTTTCGACCAAGTATAGCCAATCCACCCCGTAAAAAGCCCTACTCGTTTCTTGAAGAAAAATTCAACTCCATACGAATAGCCCTTGCCGAAAATGAAATAGTTGTCTGCGTTGTCGGAAATGTCGTCTCCTGGCAAAGCACCGTCCATGTATTCAATCTGGTTTTGCAATGTCTTGTAGTAAACCTCAACCGAACCTTCGTACTTGTCGTTAAACAGGTTTTGGAAATATCCGAGTGCATACTGGCTTCCCTTTTGTGGTTTAACGACATCGCTACAAGCAACCCAAAGGTCAATCGGCAAGGTGGTGGATGAAATTGATGCAAGATGTATGTATTGCGAATTGCGCATGTACGATGCCTTGATTGATGAATTTTCGTTAATCGAAACCTTGAACGATGCTCGCGGTTCAATGTCCCAGTAGAATGCCACCGGCTGATTTGCCTTGTAGCGAATTTCATCGATGGTATTCTGATGCAGGTCATCCTTCACATAGCGAGTAAACGGACCGACATGAAGGAAATACGAATTGCGCACACCCAAATACAATGTAAATCTGTCGTTTATCTTGAAGTCATCGCCAATATAAATGCCAACTTCGTGTGCGAACTGGTTGTTATCGTTGGCGAAGTTTTCGCCAAGCGTAGTATCCGAAATTTCGGTAGTCATTGTATTAGGCGTAAACTCGTGGTGGGTGTAATTTATACCGAACTTCACAGTATTTTTAGGACCAGCAAGCCAAGTGAAATCCTGCTTCACATTCCAATCGTTTATGCCCGACTTCTGCTTCAAGGCGAAACCGGATGCATTTTCGTTGTTTTCGGCATCCTCATCAACCATTGTGAGCATCTCGATTGAAGTATTGAACTTGTAATTTGACCAAATTATGCTCGTATTTGAGAAGAATTTGTTGTTGAACAAATGGTTGTATCGAAGAGCTACGAAACCGTTTCCCCACGGCATATTCATCTTAAGCCCCATTTCCTTGCTACCGAACACAAATTTGTCGTAACCATAATATCCACTGAGATACAAGCGGTTATTCTCGTTGATAATCCAGTTCGCCTTTGCGTTGAAGTCAAAGAAATAGTAGCCCGATGTCCTCAAAAGCGAAGTTTTCTTGGTAAATGGTCTTATCACAGCATCGGCATAAGTACGCCGTGCCGAAACAATGAACGATGCCTTGTCCTTCACGATTGGTCCCTGCACCGTAAAACGCGATGAAACCGAACCTATTCCACCCTCGACATGATATTCCTTCATGTTTCCGTTTTTCATGGAAATATTTAGTACAGAGCTAATTCGTCCGCCATATTCGGCAGGCATACCACCTTTGAACATCTCCATATCCTTGACGGCATCGGCATTGAAAACGGAGAAAAATCCGAAAAGATGCGATGCATTGTAAACAGTTGCCTCATCAAGCAAAATCAGGTTCTGGTCGGGACCACCTCCACGCACATAAAAGCCGGCATTACCATCGCCAGCCGACTGTACACCAGGCATCAACTGTATGGTTTTCAGCACATCGACCTCGCCCATAAAGGCAGGCAGAGTTTTCACCGTCTCCACAGGCAAACGCACAACGCTCATCTGACTGCTTTGCACATTGGCCTTGCGTTCGGCACTTACCACTACTTCCTGCGTCATTATTGCCGATGATGCAAGATGAACGGTTAGTGTCTTGTCGGCAGTCAGGTTAACATGAATAGTATCATCGCTATAACCTATGAATGAATAGATTAAGTCGTAGGAACCGCTTGGAAGTGTCAACGAATAGAAACCGTAACCGTTTGCGCTTGTCCCAATAGTTTTTCCAACCACCATGACATTCGCGCCAATTAGGTCTTCGCCTGTCGCCTTATCCTTCACATAACCGCTAATCGTGTATTTCTGTGCATAAATGAATTGTGGCAACATCATTATTGCCAACAAGATACAATATACCCGAACACGCTTCATCTCCTAATCGAATTGGATTGCAAAACTAAAAAAATATATTGTACCGCACAGAAATTTGTACGAATTTTATATGAAATCTTCCCGTATCGGAAAAATCGGCTACTTACGCCTTCTTTTCAGTACATGCTTGAGAATAGTAAGTGTATGTATCTCATTGATAATGAGAATACCAAATGCAATAGCAACTGTCGCCTTCAACGCCCAGAAACCACTTGCAAGAGCGGCGGAATACTGGTCGGCAACTATGTTGTAGGCCGTCCAGAAAATGCCTGCACCAGGGACAAGCGGGAAAATGCCACATATAAGGAAAACTGCTAACGGGCACTTCCTGATTATCGAAAACATTGTCGAGACAAATGCCACGAGAGCCGTTGAAAAGAAAACCGTCACAGCCATCGACATTGCCGTATATCTTGAAAGTACAAGATAAAGTAGCCAACCGAACATTCCTGCGAGTCCGCAGAAAATGTAATTTTTCCTCGGCACACCGAAAAGCACTGAAAACGCCAAAGTTCCTGCAAATGCCGATATTAATTGCACCGCAAATCCAGATGTCCCGCTATCAGCAGTAAGGTCCTGAAGTTCCTTCATTTGCCCCGAAATGCCTGCGTCAATCATAAACGACACCGCCACACCGATTGCAATACATAGGAAAGTAAGCATAGCATCGAGAAGTCGCGTAACACCGGCAATGTAGTCGGCATTTGCTATGTCGCGGATTCCGTTTGTGAACGGCACACCGGGAATCAAAGGGATTACCGCACCGATTATCATGTTGCTCAAGTGCGTGCCAAGTCCCATTGCGTACATTGCCATACAAAGTAGCGAAGCGAACAATCCGCCGACAAAATTGCCCATAATCCTCGACATGTACTTGAATCCAACGAAGAGCATGAAAGCCCACAGCAACATACCAGCAATAAAAGCTGCAATACAGTCGTAGAATCCACCACCAAACACAATACAAAAAGCAGCACTACCAACCGCAGAAGCTGCAATCTGCTCGACTATAGGTTTGGCTTTCATACTGTGTATTTGCTTAAGCCTGCGTTCCGCTTCATCAAGGTCGCACTTGCCACCCTCTACATCGCGCGATAGTTGTTTCACCTCAACAACCTTATCAAGACAGGTTCCCCGTATGGGAATGTATTTGGTACGCGCATAGGTTCTTTCGGTGGCCATGATGCCGTTACTGAGCACGAAGAAATTTTCATCATCGATGCCGAAATGCCTTGCAATGCGCGACATGGTCTCCTCAACATTCGAAATTTCGTCGCCATTTTCGAGCAGGATTGAACCGGCATCGTATGCCAAATCCATTATGCGCCTTCTTTCCGAAGTCGTCAACTCATCACTTTTGCAAGGTTTTGCTTCTTCCATAACTACTATTTCTCAACACTTTCGCTTAGAACCTTGTATAATTCAGGCAGTCGCTTCGATATAGCCACTGGGCGATTGTTTTCAATGAAACAATGCGTACTTTGGGCTGTGCATACAATCCTGCCATTGACACGCATTATGTACGAAATTTCAAACTTTATCTCGCTGAACTTTCCCAACGACACCTCGATTTCAATAACATCCTTGAAAGTTGACGGACTTTTGTAGTTGCATGTCACCGAAACTACGGGAGAAAATACGCCTTCCGCCTCAACCTTGTCGAAACCATAACCTAGCTGATCGAGCCAGTCGATTCGCGCCTCCTCCATGAAGCGAACATAGTTGGAATGATGCGTAACTCCCATCTTGTCACACTCGTAATACTTGACTTCGTGCCTGTATGTATGCATAAACAATGACTTAAAAATCGGTGCAAAGATAAGATTTGTTTTTGTGATTATGGTTTCTAATTTCTAGGTTTGAATGGCTTCGCCGTTTCTATGCCTACGGCGTTTCTCGCTGACGCGGTTTCTGTGCCTTCGGCGTTTCTATGGCTACGCCGTTTCTATGCCTTCGGCGTTTCTGGGTTTCTGAGTTTATAAGTTTCTGGTTGTTTGAAATGGTTTGAAAATTTGATGATTCAATGATTCAAAAAAAACGGAATGTCATGCTGGACTTGTTTCAGCATCTGATTCCGTTTTTTTTGGTTATTCATTTGTAGGGTCGTTGCGCGCAACGACTTCCACAAATTGAATGATGGCAGTGTTTGAAAGGATTTAATGTTGTTTGATGATTCGATAATTTGATGATTCAAAGATTTGATATTCGATGATTTGATGGTTCAAAAATTTAATGATTTGTTTCTGGTTAATTTTTAATTTTGCACAAAAATTCAAAGACAATGAAAAACGACATACCTGTACTATTACTCACTGGCTACTTGGGTAGCGGAAAAACCACTTTGGTAAACAACATACTTTCGAACAAAAAAGGCATTAAGTTCGCAGTGATAGTGAACGACATAGGCGAAGTAAACATCGATGCCGACCTCATCGAAAAAGGCGGAATTGTAGGGCAGAAAGACGACAGTCTTGTGGCATTGCAAAATGGTTGTATCTGCTGTACACTGAAAATGGACTTGGTGGAGCAACTCACCGAAATTGTCAGCCAGCATAAGTTCGACTATATAGTTATTGAAGCAAGCGGAATATGCGAACCTCAGCCAATTGCTCAGACAATATGCTCAATACCAAGTCTCGAAGAAAAATACACGCGACATGGAGTGCCTTACCTCGACTGCATTGTCACAGTTGTGGATGCCCTGCGCATGAAAGACGAATTCGGTTGTGGCGAAAGTCTTACAAAAAAGCATATTGCCGAAGATGATTTGGAAAACCTTGTTATTCAACAAATTGAATTCTGCAACATCATATTGCTGAACAAATCATCGGAAATAAACGAGGAAGAACGCAACCGCCTGAAAGAAATAATACGGGCAATACAATCCAAGGCACAAATCATTGAATGCGATTATGGGAATATTGACCTCGAAGAAATTCTCTACACTGGAAGTTTCGATTATGAAAATACAGCAACTTCGGCAACTTGGGTACGAGAAATAGAGGACATTCACGATGACGATGATGACGAAGATGAACACGAACACGAGCATCACGATCATCACGAAGAACATGAGCATGAACACCATCATCACGACCATGAGCACCACCATCACGACCACGAAGGCGGAGAAACAGAAGAATACAACATTAGCACATTCGTCTATAAGGCACGCCGACCGTTCAACCTTGGTCGTTTCGATGACTTTGTAGCACGCAAGATGCCAAAGAACATAATCAGATGCAAAGGAATGTGCTATTTCAAGGATGAATTCGATGTATGCTATTTGTTTGAACAGGCAGGAAAACAAATCAGTCTGCGCAATGTAGGTCAGTGGTTCGCCACCATGCCCGACGATGAACTCGAAGATTTCATCCTGCGCAATCCTGCAATACTTCGCGACTGGGACGACACCTACGGCGACCGTATGCAGAAACTGGTGTTCATCGGTCAGAATATGGACAAGGAAAAGATTCGCGAAGATTTGGATTTATGTTTGACGGAATAATTTTTTCTTCCGTATCATAAATTTTATTATCTTGCGTTTTTATTTTGCACATACGATATAATATGAAGAAAACAATATTATTCACCATTGCGTTATGCATGATTTTTGTGGCAAAATCCTTTGCTGGACTTGAAGTTTACTTTATGTACACAAAGTTCAATTCGCCACAAGGTCAATACATTGAAACATACATGAGCACTATAGGCAGTTCTACTGTCCTAAAGGAAATCGGCAACGGAAAATTCCAATCGGAAATTGAAATTGTAATGATTTTCAAGATTGGCGATTCAATTGCGAACTTTGAAAAGTATGTGCTTCGCAGTCCTGAAATTGCAGATACAACCGGAGTAATCCCCAATTTCATTGATGTACAGCGCATAAACCTGCCAAACGGCAAATACACCTTCGACATCAGCATACGCGACATCAACAGCGACAAACCACCATACTGCTTCTCCGACAACATTGTCATGGATTTCAATGACGAAGTGAAATTCAGCGACATAGAACTTGTCGAAAGCTACTCGAAAGCATCTGGCGAATCATCAATAACAAAGAGCGGATACGAACTTGTGCCGTATGTAGCAAATTTCTTTCCCGAAAACATGAACTCGCTGAAATTCTACATCGAGGCATACAACACCAACAAGGCACTCAACGATGACTTCATGCTGAAATACCACATTGACGACTATCAGTCGGGCAAAGAAATGCCACAATGCAGTCGATTCAAAAAAATGAAGCCCGCCGAAGTCGTTCCATTTATCGGAGAACTGAACATTGAGAAACTTCCTAGCGGCAACTACAACCTTGTGGTAGAAATTGTCAACAGGAACAACGAAACTGTAACCAAGAGCGTTTACTTCTTCCAAAGGCAGAACCAAAGTACATTCAGCAACGAGGAATACGAAGCACGGGCGCGACAGTTCGACCTCAACAACACATTTGCCGGCGACTTAAACTCACGCGACTCGCTTGTATATTACCTCAAGTCGATGCGTCCAATTGCGACAATATACGAACGTCCTTTCATTGACAATCAGTTACGCAAAGCTGATTTGGCAACATTGCAGAAATATTTTGTTGAATTTTGGGTTAAACGCAACTATGTGAATCCCGAAAACGAATGGTATCAATACAAACTGCAAGTTGAGAAAGTTGAGAAAAACTACGCAACCACTATCCGCCACGGCTTCGAAACCGACAGAGGCGTGATATATCTGCAATACGGTGTTCCGAACCATATTTACCAATCGCCAATAGAACCTGGTGCCTACCCATACGAAATATGGCAGTACTACCGACTTGGCGAGGACAACAACTGCAAGTTCGTCTTCTACAACCCAAGCATGGAAGGACATGAATACGAACTGCTTCACTCGAACAAGCAAGGCGAAATACATACCTTCAACTGGACACGCTACCTATCGCGTAGCAAAACAACATCATACGGAATTTCTGATACATACAATTCGGTTGACAACGCCTCATCGGGATACGGACAAAACACTTTCAATAACGATTGGGAACGCCGTGCTATAGAAGAATTTAACAAATAACAACATGACACCTAACATTTTAGAAGGCAGTAAAGCCAAATACATATACTTCCCCGAAGAACAGGACACCATAATAAGCCGTTCGAACTATGCAACTTTGTATGTTGGCGCAAATGCCGATACAAAGGAGAAAGTAGTCCTGAAAAAAATCTCCACGACACTGTTCGGAAACGATGCACAACGGTTCAAGTTCTTCGCTACAGTATGCAACGAAGTTAAAAATGACGGACTTGTAAGCATTGAGGACATGATTTTTGATGGAAGCGACATCTACCTTGTATGCAAATTTGTATCGGGACGCACTTTGAAGGAACTGATTTACGACCCAAAATTCATGGATTATCGCAACGATATTTTCTTCCTGCGCATAATTGCAAACTGCCTCGAAACTTTGTCGTACCTACACAAGCTAAAACTTTGCCACGGAAACTTAACTCCTGAAAACATCATAGTGCAATGGGACGAATGCGAAGAATTTGACTTCATGTACCCGACAACAAAGATTTTAAGCATCGAAAGCATCAAGCTGGGATTCAAGAACATGCCACTCTTACGCAAAGTTTCCGACACACGATACCAAAGTCCAGAACAAGTAATTGGGTTCGAGGATTTAGTTGGCGACTACAGCGATACATACAGCATGGGACTTATAATGTACGAAGCATTGGCAAGGGAACCTGTTTTTCCAACCGACAAGCCAATCGTAAAACGGCAACAGGTGTTCGGCAAGATCGAACAGCACTACCGCATTAGCGACGAAGCACACGCAATCATATCGAAAGCGACAGTGCGTCCACTGCCATTCGTTCCAGGAGCAATTAGCGACAATGCACAAAAAATTATGGTACTCAAGGCATTGAACGACAGGTATCAGTCAGTGGAAGTTTTCAAAAAGGAATTGGACGAACTAATAGAAAACATATAAATGGATAATGGACAATTAATGATGGGCTAAAAGGCTAGCAGGCTGAAAGGCTAACAGGCTGAAAGGCTAACAGTCTTGCGGAAGACCAGACGAACAGCTTACCAGACCGTTAGACAGTGAGCCTGCAAGACAAAATCAGCTTTATGGTTTTAAGCCTTCAAGCCCCAAAAACAAAAACATAGAAACTTAATATAAATTAAAAAATAACGATTATGACAGCAGACGAAAAAAACAGAATGCAGAAGAAATGGGACACTGAAATAAAGTCCCTCGACTCATGGAGCATGTTCAAGGTAATGGGCGAACTCGTAAACGGTTTCGACCACTATGCAAAGTTAGGTCCATGCGTTGCAATATTCGGTTCGGCAAGAACAAAGGAAAACAATCCCTACTACATTAGCGCAGAAGAAACTGCTTGCCAGCTGGTTAAGAAAGGTTACGGTATCATAACAGGTGGCGGTCCTGGCATCATGGAAGCAGGTAACCGCGGAGCACAGCGCGGTGGTGGAACATCGGCAGGTTGCAACATCGTACTCGAATTCGAACAGGCAGCAAACAAGTACATCGACAGTGATAAGCTCGTTACTTTCAACTACTTCTTCACCCGTAAAACCATGTTCATGCGTTATGCTCAGGGATTCATCATCTTCCCGGGTGGATTCGGAACATTTGACGAACTTTTTGAAGCTATCACACTGATACAGACCAAGAAAATCGCCAAGTTCCCGATTATCCTCTATGGTTCGAAATACTGGACTGGACTTTTCGAATGGGTAAAGACATGTGTACTCGAACAGGAACACAACATTTCGGAAAAAGACCTCGAAATCTACAACATCGTTGACACTCCTGAAGAAGCCGTAAAGATTATCGAAGACTTCTACCGCGACTACGAACACAAACCGAATTTCTAATATTGATAAGGTTACAAAAAATAAGCAAGCCGATTGGCTTGCTTATTTTTTGCTATTGTCCCAAACATTCTAGTGCCTGAAATGCCTTATTCCAGTAAATACCATCGGAATCTTGTTTTCATTGCAGAAGTTTATTGTGTCTTCGTCGCGGATTGAACCACCGGGCTGAATTACTGCAGAAATACCTTCCTTGTATGCTATTTCGATTGAATCGGCAAACGGGAAGAATGCATCAGAAGCCATAACTGCACCATTAAGGTCAAAACCGAATCCTTTTGCCTTTTCGATAGCCTGCTTCAAAGCATCCACACGCGAAGTCTGACCTGTACCGCTTGCCAAAAGCTGGGCATTCTTCACAAGCACTATTGCATTAGACTTAGTACTCTTCACCAACTTGTTGGCAAAGAACAAATCCTGAATCTGCGCAGATGTCGGCTTTTCATTGGTAACATACTTCAAGTCGTCCATTCCTTCGATACGCGTATCGCGTTCCTGAACCAAAACGCCGTTTATTGCACTACGCAATACATATTTCGACACATTGTTATGCTTCTGAACAAGTATTATGCGGTTTTTCTTCTGTTCAAGCACCTCGAGCGCCTCTTTTGTAAAATCAGGAGCAATTATAACCTCGAAGAAAATCTTGTTTATCTCCATTGCTACCTCGCGGTCAATAGGACGATTTGTAACAATGATTCCGCCGTATGCAGAAACAGGGTCACAAGCAAGAGCATCCTTCCATGCATTGAGCAATGTGCTACGGGTTGCTACGCCACAAGCATTATTATGCTTAAGAATTGCAACAGTTGTATCCTCGAACTCGCGAATCAGGTTAATGCCAGCATCAATGTCAAGAATATTGTTGTAACTAACTTCCTTACCGTGCAACTTGGTAAACATCTCATCGAAATTGCCGAAAAATTTTGCTTCCTGATGCGGATTCTCACCATAACGCAGTGGCATATATTCGCGCTTCGACAACTTAAGCTGGGACATCGAATCATTGTCGAACCAATTGAAGATTGCCGAATCATAGTTTGAACTGATACCAAAAGCCTCACGTGCAAATCTACGACGTGTTTCCAAGTCAGTTGAACAACCATTTTCCTCAATAATGTTGCAAAGTTCCTGATACTGACCTTTATGCGAAATTATCAGCACATCCTTGTAGTTCTTTGCAGCTGCTCTAATCAACGAAATGCCACCAATATCAATCTTTTCAATTATGTCGCTCTCAGAAGCATTCGACATTACTGTTTGCTCGAAAGGATACAAGTCAACAATAACCAAATCTATCTCAGGTATTTCATACTTCTGCATCTGCTCCAAATGGCTTTCTTCTTCACGAATGGCAAGAATTCCACCAAAAATCTTGGGATGCAAAGTCTTTACCCTACCATCGAGAATTGAGGGATAACCTGTAACATCCTCTACCTTAGTCACATCAACATCCAATGATGAAATGAAATCGTAGGTGCCACCTGTAGAATAAATCTTAACACCATGGTTGCTCAAATTCTTGACAACCAAATCCAAATCGTGCTTGTCGAACACTGAAATCAACGCAGACTTAATAACTTTTTGCATATATTTCTTTTTTTAGTTCTATAATTAAACTTACTTTTTATTCATAAATCGTTGGCGTACAACTTCGTACACAACTACTGCGGTAGAAACCGACACATTGAGCGATTCGGTCTTGCCTTGCATCGGAATCTTAACCAGCTTGTCAGCCCTCTTCATCAAGGTCTTTGATACGCCAACATCCTCCGAACCCATTATTATTGCCGTAGGTCCCGAAAAATCCTCATCGTAGACAATATTTTCGGTCTTTTCGGTTGATGCATATACACGGAATCCGCTTTGTTGCAAAAACAGCACTGTATCGACCAAATTTTTCTCGCGACAAACTGGAATATTGTACAAAGCACCTGCAGATGTCTTTATTGCATCCTCAGTAATTCTTGCCGAATTGGTCTCAGGAATAACGATAGCAGTAACGCCTGCGCACTCGCAAGTACGCGCTATAGCACCAAAATTGCGCACATCGGTAATGCCATCAAGCAAAATTACTAAAGGCGTAACGCCCTCATCAAACGACTTCAATACCACCTGCTCTAAACTTTGGTATGTGACTGGCGATATATATGCAACCACTCCCTGATGATTCTTGTTAGTAATTTTGTCAAGCTTTTCGGCTGGAACATACTGGATGTTCAACTTGTTACGACGCAATTCCGCCATCAGTTCCACAGCTAAGTCACCAGTCATATTCTGCCTGACCAGCACCTTGTCAATCTCCTGCCCTGCCCTAATCGCTTCGAGCACAGGTCTTATTCCAAAAATTAATTCACTCATTGTTCAATTTTGAAACTGTAAATATTTTCCCTGACCGCCAAGTCGTCAAGACCTGCGACCATACCGACTGATATGTATTGGACCTCAACAGCGAATAATCGTTGCGAAGTCCCGATGTATTCTCAAATGTAAATAGCAATCCGTTTGTGTCGCCATATATCCACTCCTCGCTTGTATGCGTTATGTTGACAATGGACGGCGGTCCAAGCATTATGTACAGCATACCACGATCGGTTTGCCAACCTTCCACCCGACTTGGGAAAAGCATATTCGCCAATGCCACACGACTATAGAACACCCGAATCTGCTCTTTAGCATTTTTTTCGTTCTTCGACAAGCCTAGCCAAAATGCATCAACAGATTTCTTAAGGTACTCTGATGAATCAAGCCTAGCGAACTCCTTGTCGGTACAAATAAGTTTCAATGGTTCCAACATATCCGCGACCTTTGTTACCGATGGATACGACTGGTTGTTTGTTGCAACAATGCCAAACTTTTCATTTTTGGATACCGTTCCCAATGCATACAAGCCAGCCTTGTCGATGTGCAAAGTATCGCCGAAAGTGTATCGGAAAATCGAATCTGGTAAATTCGGAGCTTTAACTGGAGAACTCAAGTATGGTGGAAGCGAAACATAACTTTTTTCGCTGTAAAATTCAATATCCACAGACTTGTTGCAGTCGGCACCTCCCGACAGAACCAACGACCTACCTGCAGAAACAACATTGGAAAACAAAACCTCATCGGAACTTGTTTTTGCAATGAATTTGTCATCGTTGAAAACAGGAGTATTCTTCAAATCGCAAATCAAACGCTTGCGAATATCGTATCGGACATTCACAAAATCGATGACGACCTTGTACGCCACCTTCTCTGCCAAAGCAAGCTTAAAACGTCCATACACATAATCGCCAGAAGAAACATCAAAGGTATAACGCATTGATGCAGTATCGGCAAGCTGGAAATCGCCAGCCGTGCGCAGATAGTATTTGACATAAACGTTTATCTCCTTTTCAAGCGGATTTGCAAGAGCGTTTTTCAGTTCCTGCGTACGAATGCGAAAAAACACATCGGCTTCGGAATCAGACGATACATAGGCAGTAATCTGCGGATTAACAACCGACGAACTAGGTTTGTACATTGACGAAAAGTCGGAAGCCGATGACCTCTGCGCATTTGACGATGAAAGCACGTCCCTCTGAAACGCCCAGCATCCGCCCAACAACAGAAGCGACAACAACAGCAATATGTACACTACATTCCTAATATTCAGTCTCCTTATTTTGGAATTTTCTATCCATGTCCTTCAAGAAAGCATTCTTATCTGTATTGCCCTCGAGTACCACATTATAATTATCGGTATATTTTTCTTTCGATTCGGCAATTATCGACCTATACTTATTTGTACCGTCACCTTCTTCGGAATAGGTCTTAACATATTTTCCGTCCGTATTGAAATAGAAAAACTTGTCATTGTCAACCATAATAAGCATCTCGAAAACTTCTGATGCTGCGCTTCTCGACTTTATAATCCTGATGTATCCATAAACATTACGCAATACACGATGCTTGCCGAAACTTACAATACCAATTGGTCCACCATACACCATTCCCCTCTTCTGTGACTTTCTGTCGTAAACAAACTTAACACCAGTTATGACAACTTTGTCTTCTGTAAGCATTTTGGGAATCTTGTTGTAATTGCCGAAACTTACACTTGTCATATACTTGTTGTACTCGGCTGTATCGAGGAACTGCTTCAACGCCACATGGTAATCCTCGTCATTTTCGTCAACCACATCCGAACTTGCAGCCGTCAGCACCTTAGCCAAGTGTTCGTATGCAGCATTGGGCATTGGCATATTAATAAACATCGTGGTATTGAACACTGTTGTATCTGTTTCCACATTATAGCTGAATGTCCCATATGAATTAAGGTTGAACACCTTGGCATCGAAATTCTTGCTGAAAGCAAAATGTCCCTCACCATTTATATTGCAAGTGCTGACATCAATTGCCATATAGTTGCCAGGAAGATTAGGCTCATACAACTTTTCCATCGAAGCAATTTCGTACTTTCCAGAATCCACATCATAGTGAATGTAACCGTTTGCATCGAAAATTGTCTCGTCTGCTGAAGCACTACGCTTTAGGATAAATGCCTGGTATATCTTATTGTTGCCATACAGTATAGATGTCCTCAGCGGCACATTGTTAATTGACTTCAAATCCTTTGCTATTGGTATGTAAGCATCCTCTGAAGCCACAAACGATTTGAACTTGAACCACTGAGCAGAATCACACTGGTGAATAAGCTTGGCAGCACCATCGTATTCCAAGGTATCCCTTCCAGCATACACATTCACCCGTCCCTGATAACCGAAGTAGCGAGTAAGCATAAAATTGTCAGGTTCCGATATTTCACCGTGTGCCCGCGTTTCCCCATCCACTACACCAATATCGGCAAAATGCACAGTCTGAACTTCCTTCGTGTCGTTTATATAGTCGTATAAAGCATCACCTGTATAATCACGCCTTCCATTTATCTTAACCGTGGCATTGTAGAATTTATAGTGCTCATTTGTAACGCTTGCTGTAATTTTAGTATTATGCAGAGTATCCATTGCTGCGTTCTCTCTGATTATCAAGTCTTCTGATGGGAATATTGCAGCATCGGCAACACGGATTACTCCTACACCCTTAGCTCTAATTATATTCTTGCGATAATTGTAAACAGCCTCGGGAGCGTGAAATGCCAAATTGTCCTGCCCAGGCATATACGACATAAATTTTGAACTGCTCAAGAATGCAGACTCCCATCTTTCCCAATCAGTTTCAACATCTATATTCTTGATTTCGTCAAGCACATCCTGTCTGGTTGAGAACGAAAGCTCATCCTTGTCCATATTCCAGATAGTCCTGTCGGAAATACATTTATACTTGTTCTTGCGGAAATCCTGTTCTGCCAATGTATCATTTGATGTAAAGTCACCAATCCTTTTTACAAAATCAATATGCGATTTCTGCCGTTCTCCAGAGAAATCAATATCAGCTATATTGGTATTATATATGTTGAAATCGGCTGTATCGGCATCAAAGTCCTCCTTGTTATAGACAAAGTTTTCCGACACCAGGAATGCCTTGTCTATAAAAGTAGTTCCATTGCCATGCAATCCATTCGACTGAATAACAAGGTTTCCATCGAGATGTGCCTTACCATCGTACATAACAAAGTTGCTCGTATCCTTATCGACATGGAACTTGTCCTTGCTAACCTCCCAGTGCAATGTATTCTCAACACCATCGACCTTCGGGAACTGCACTGGCGACTTCTTTGGCTCCATGTGCATTTTCTTCGAATGTCCCTCCATATCGTCGGGGAACATCGTTACATATGCATCACTGAAAGTTGTATTCATGTATGCAATTGTTCCATCGGCACGCAAACCTTTATTGCTAAAGTCGATAACGTTCTTGAAAGTAGCCTTTCCATTATATATAGGCACACCAGAAGCAGGTGTCTTATACTCAAAACCAAGCGACCAGTCACTCTTGCGCACCACAAGAGTCTCTTTCAGGTCGGGCAGAATGCCACCGCTTACAAGCATACCATCAAAGTGTATGTTCTCCTTGCTGTAACCTTCAATACTATCTATCACAAACGGGTCAACTTTGAAGTAGAAATTTTTCCTATCATATATTCCGCTGTAAATCTTCTTGCTGTCGTAATATACATATGAATCCTTGGTAGATACCAATTTAGGATACTCATCGTAATCGGCAAATCCTGACTTATTACTTGGATAATCGATGTAGAACTCTCCCGAAAGGCCCTCTATCATATTGCGGACAATAGCAGGCTTGGGGTCGCCATTCTGGTCAAGGAAATTCATATCGGGCGTTGTCATAGCAACCATCTTCATAGAGTCGCAATTAGGAACTTCTATCTTAAACAAGCCATAATCGAAACGAAAACCACTGCCATACATATAGAACTGACCTGCCTGAAGCAAACCATCGAACATAAAATTTCGGTTCTTATGTATCACCAAATTACCGTCTTTCGGATACACAGTCACATTCTGTGAATCGGAAAGATGTACACTTGGAACGCCAAACATCTTTATTTCGAAATTGGAAAGGCTAAGTTTTGCATTTGTCACAGTTTCACTGCTTACCGCATTCGTTACCACCTCTCTTGTCTCTTTGTCAACCTTTACGCCGCTTTCGGAATTCACTTTACTGTAGAACACAATCACATCGGAATCGGAATCACCCTTGTGCGCCGACAGGAAACGCCAAGTCTCATCATGCACCTTGATTTGCTCGGTAGATTGGTCGTACGAAATATAGCCCTTGTATGTCAGCGCATACACAAGCTGCAAAGCCTGATCTCTGTCTACCTTCATATAGCTAACCAAATCAGCAAGCGTAAATTCAGGATAACCACCGACATAATTAACTACAGAAGCAACCACCTCGAGCGGATTACGGGCATCATGCTTCTTCAACGACCTGTATTTTTCGTATGAATAGTAATCTGCCGACTCAAACAGCACTTCGCTCGGAGTTCCCTGCGTGTTTACCGTTGAAATGTCAATTGTAGGCTTGTCAACCACCCATTTCAATGAAGTGAAGTCCATCGAAAGCTGATGATATGTATCTACAAAGTTTATATTAGATAGACCCTCCTTTGTCCTGATAACCTCCAAAAAACCGTTCTCCACATAATCGTATTGTTTTTCCTGCTTTCTGTTTCTTCCCGTTTTCTGTTGTTCTGTCTCCTTTTCAAACTTTCTCTTAACCAATGTGTATCTTATACTTACAGCTGGGTGGTAAATGGAATCCTGTGCAAGTCTGAGTACAATTTCACAATTATCGGCTGCAATTTTCTCGGGGTCGAACACAAATGCATTTGCATAGGCGCTGAACGAAACGCTGTCGTTTTTTACAATTCTTATTTCCGCCTTGTTGTCATCGATACCGCTACCGATAAAATTTCGCCCGCGCACCGAAAGTCCGCCGCGATAGTCAACATCTTTCAGAATATTCTTTATATCAAAGTCCTGCGAATAGCTTGTAAAGCGCGGATATGTTGACTTGTACGGCTTATCTCCGTTCTGTGCCTTGTCGAGAAGGTCACCCAACAGGTCCTGCGTGAAATAGTATTTGTTGCGAAACACAACACTGTCGGCCTTGACCATAATATCTGTCATGTTGATGTCGTACTTGTTAAGCGTCACGCTCATGCTGTCGAGCGGATAACCCACACGTTCCCATCCTAGCACGCCGCCAGTACCAACCCAAGTTTTTGCAATAGGATTTAAAATACCGCTCGTCGAATACAACTTCAAGCTATCCCTGTCCTGATACCCGATTAGGTCAATATTGTCAAACTTTATCAAAAACTTTTCGTTTTCGTATGTAATCAAGAAATCGAGCTTGTTTACCGTCCACTTTGTTCTCGCATTGTTAGCGACAACGCGTTTTCGCAGAAAAACATTGAAATTCTGCAAAAATTCTGACAATTCGTTTACGCGCACACGCCTGCCCGCATCCACCATTGCGAGTACAGCCTTCTCGAAAAGTTCAAACTGTCCGTAGTCGTACCCGTTGCGCTTGAACGCCATCAACACATCGGTGTAACGCACAAAATCGGGATAAGGCTTGCATCCTTTTGACTGCAACTTGTTTATTGTACGAATGAAACAGTCGCGCTGAGGTGAAGTCAAGGAATCCGACTGCCAGAAGGTCAGAAACTCCTTCTGCATACTTGCACCGTCCTTGCGGATGTCGCCCGTAAACGAAAGCTGCTGGGCAAACTCCTTTCCAAACTTGGCCGGTTCCAATGTAAACTGGGCAAATGCAGCAAAAGAAGCTAGGCATAACACAAATATGGAGAACAATCTTTTCATATTACCATCTTATTTTTCAAAAACACAAGCAGTCCACTCTTCCTGCGAAATACACTTTACATATGAAAGTCCACACGATGCACAAACCTCCTTAATCTGGTCGATTTCGGCAAGGAAGAAACCGCTTAGAAGCAACACTGCTCCTTTTTTCATCAGTCTGGCGTACGTAGGAATCTGTTTTTTCAGTATGTTGAGATTAATGTTTGCAAATACGAAATCGTATTCAACTTCGGGAATGTCCTGCACATCACCGCACGAAGCAACTATGTTTGAAACACCATTGCGCTCGGCATTTTCCTCGGTATTCTCAAAAGCCCATTCGTCAATATCGATTGCATATATCTTTGATGCGCCAAGAATTGATGCATAAATTGCCAGAATTCCCGTTCCGCAACCCATATCAAGACCAACCTTGCCATTTAGGTCGAGTTCGGCAATCAATCGACACATCATCGATGTTGTTGCATGGTGTCCTGTTCCAAACGACATTTTAGGTTCGATTACGATTGTATGCTTCGTATCAAAGGTTTCGGTATGGAACGGAGCCTTGATTGCCAGATTGTCATCAACAACTATCGGCGAAAAGTTCTCTTCCCACTGCTTGTTCCAGTTTTCCTGCGGTATAATTTTTTCGGATGCCGACACGCCAAATTGTGCAAGTATTTCTGCTACATCTGCCTTGCTGTATTTTCCTTCCTCGACGTATGCAAGAAGTTTTCCGTTTTCTTCGCTGAAACTGTCAAAGTTCTGCTCGGCAAGAAAAGCCACAAGAATGTCCGAAAGGTCGGGATTGCTCCTCGGTATTTCAATTGCAAGTTCCAAATAGTTCATTTCGGTTGCTTTTTTTACAAAAAAAAGACGATGGAAGCGAGCTCCCATCGTCGTAATAAATTAAATAGCCTTTATTATGCTAATGAAATCGTTTGCCTTGAGCGAAGCTCCGCCTACAAGTCCGCCGTCGATGTCAGGCTGAGCAAACAAGTTTGCTGCATTGCCTGCGTTTACGCTTCCGCCATAAAGAATTGTAGTGTCGTCGGCAATCTGGGCATTGTAAAGCTTTGCCAACAAACCACGGATGAAAGCATGGATTTCCTCTGCCTGTTCGGGTGTAGCAGTCTTGCCTGTACCTATTGCCCATACCGGTTCGTAAGCCACAATGGTATTCTTGAAGTTTTCTGCAGAAACATCCTTCAATGCATTACGCAACTGCGACTCAATGACCTCAAAATGCTTTCCAGCCTCGCGTTCCTCCAACTTTTCGCCACAGCAAAGTATAGGTGAAAGTCCGTTAGCGTAGCACTGTGCGAGCTTGGTTGCTATAACCTCATCGGTATCGCCGAAATACTGACGGCGCTCGCTATGTCCGATAATTGTGTATTCAACGCCCAAATCCTTAATCATATTTGCGGCAACCTCGCCTGTATATGCACCTTTCTCGAACTGCGAGCAATTCTGTGCCGACACATGTATTTTCTTTGTATCGACAGCAGCAACACAAGTCGAAAGGTGGGTAAACGGCGTACCGATAATGACAGTCTTGTTGGCTGGCATGTCGTAAGTTTTCATAAAGGCGTTCAACTCTTCAGCCAAAGCCTTGCCCTGACTTACGAGAGTATTCATTTTCCAGTTTCCTGCAACAATTTTCTTTCTCATATCAATTCATTTTTATCGTTAATATATCTGTTTTTCACTAACCAATTGTAAATTATCTTAATTACAGCCATTGCAAGGAACGCTGACAATATCCAGACTACATACAGAAGTCTGTCGCGTTGATTGTGCTGCGGAGTAAACATTGTGCCAGTAAGTTCGTTCTTCAGGTTCTCGACCTTCGGGAGATTGCCATCGTGCCACTTGTCGATGACAGTACCCTTGCGAATTAACAGCAAGCCTGGATTCGAACGGACAATTGTCTTAAGTGTTATCGGGTCGGTATTGTAGAAATCGTATTTCACAGGATGTTCTTCCTTGAAATTTTCGATAGCCTCTGCATTCGACGATGTCATGCAGTAGAATCCCATATTGTTATTCAAAGCATACTCGGCAATCGAATCAAACTCAGCAAGATGTTCGGTGTCCATATCTTCGAGGCGAAGTGCAATCATCAGGAAAGAATATCTTTCGTCGGCAAGCACACGCGGAGCAATGTCAGTTTCAACAGCCTCGTCGTCATAAACAGCATCAACAAACTCCAAATCTTCAGGGGCTTCGTCAACACCAAGTACAACAGTTTTGCCATCGGCATCGCTGTATGTAATCCTTATTTTCGACACATCAATGTCTTCTTCGCACTCCTCGCAAATGTACTTGTCGAACTTCCACGAAGCATCGGGAACCGATGAAACATCGGCATACATCTGCTCGCCATCTTCATTCTTGTACACAAGTTCCACTCCATCAAGATCAACACCTATACCAGTACTCTCTGGTTCCGGTTTAGTCATGGTAAAGTCGTGAATCGGAGGAACATAACCATGGTCAATTACATTGTGCTTAGCATCAATAAATTTCCAAGATTCATCTGGCAAATTGTCAACAGAAAACTCCTGTTGCTTTCCATCCTTTTCATAGATAAACACACTTTCAATCACAGGCTTTGGGGCATCTTCGGGGACAATCATTCCCTCGGCGATGTTTGCTCCTATATGGTATGGACGGAAATCGATGATTGGCAAAGTTTTCAGGCAATAAAGCGACAATCCGAGTGATGCAAATCCAACAATGAACATTATTATCCACTGAACTGCAGGAAAATATGCAGGTTTAAACTTCTTACGCTGTGCAAAAAGCAGAATTGCCATTGCAAGCAAGACCAGATTCTTGAAGAATGTCTGCCAATTGGTGATTACCAGCGCATCGCCGAAGCATCCGCAGTCCGACACTGGATTTGCTATTGCAAGCCACAATGTCAATGGAGTAAAGAACACCATCATCAGCAAGGCTCCCAAAGCACCAAGTTTCGGCAACTGATTGAAAAATAATGAAAAACCTATTACAAGTTCCAGCACTGCAAAAATTATTGCCATTGGTAACGCTATGCTTTCAATCGACGACAAATGCATTGCTTCCAGATAGTCGGCAATCTTGTAGCCATATCCCAGCGGATCAATAACTTTCACAAAGCCAGAAAATATAAATGTGGCTCCTACTATCCATCTGAACAAAGTCCTTAAAATCTTCATCATATATTAACTATTTTATTTTACAAAATTATGTCTTTTCAATTCATTTACAATCTTTTCCGATATAATTTCGGCTGGAAGCATATCCCCGTTACACGAACAATCGATACGCACAAGACGGCTGTCGTTTTCGGCAGCGCTGATGTAAGTTTCCCTAACTTTCTTCTGGAAATTAAGATCGGCTTCGTGTATATCGGTTTTACCATTAAGGTACTCTCTGTCCTTGCCAGTTCGGTTTTCAGCAAGACGTTTCTCTGTGAACGAGAAAGGCACATCAAGGAAAATATTCAAGTCGGGACGCGGAATCTTGAAATAGTTGAATTCCAAATTGAAAATCCAGTCGAAAAGTCTCTTTTTCTCGTTATCGTCCTCGATTTTTGCACACTGGAAACCAATGTTAGAATACACATAACGGTCATTTATCACGAATTTGCCTTCATTGAGCCATGCGTTAATTTTCGGAGCCATATTGTAGCGGTCGCCAGCAAAAAGCAAGGACACCAAATACGGGTTCACATCACCTATTCCACCGAACTCACCACGTAGAAAACGATTTATCATGTCGCCAAAAATTTCGGAATCGCCAGTGGGGAAATGTACATATTCCACCGCCTTACCCACTGACTGCAAATATTTTGAAAGCAATTCAACCTGAGTTGACTTACCAGCTCCGTCAAGACCTTCTATTACTATAAAAGCCATTTCGCTCCTCCGACATTAAAATGCCAAAGTTACAAAAACTTTTACAAATATAAAATATGGAGAGCAAATATTTATGCTCTAAAATATGACTGCGATTGTTATTAAATATTTCGCAAGATTATGTCGTATTTTACGACAGGCTCAACAATGCTTTGTGCCTAGCGGATAAAATATCCTTATATTCATACCTTCGGGAGTGCAAATCCCGAAGGTCTTTTCTATTATTTATCGTACGGCTTATGAGTTATGTAATAATTGTCTGTCCATGGCTGGAACTTCAAGTGCTTGGTGTGGATACCGCGCGCAATAGAGTCAAGTGTTTCTGATCCTACAGCTTTGGACAACGAAACCGTGTAACGCGATGCCATCAGTCCGTATGCTTCTCCTTCCTGTATTTTGGAATTTTCGTCGATATATATATTTGTGAAAATCGGTCTGTCCTGTGCTATTCCGCTCGACGGCTTAGTGACCTGCATATAGGTATATAGGTTTTCATCGGCTGTCGATACACTGAATGTCATGCAATTGGGCATTCTAACCAACCTTTTCACCACCGACTCGTCCGAAGAATTAACCTGAGCCGCGATGGAACTATAGAACGATGCCACCGAAAACGCCTGATCAACCATAGTATAAGAATCATTGGAAACCCTATACGAAAGGTTGTTATACACCTGTATTGATTTTGATACGGTATCACCGTTTGACTTAATCTCAAGGTAGTTGAAATACACATTTGTCTCCTGCAAATTAGCATTTTTGCCCGGTGCAAATTTTATGTTGAAATCGTTGTTGTACCTTGCCAGTTCAATTTTAGGAGCTCTTGCATCGGGTGTATTTATACGGCAACCGTCAACAATTCCCGTACTGCCTTTTGCAATAATTCTTCCGTTATCAATATTCACCTCAAGCTCATAAGTATAACCGTCAGAAAGTTCTGGTTTTCCAACCCAGAGAGTATTTTTATCGCTTGCAAAATATCCGCTTTCCTTCGGGATGCTGTCAACCGGCCAGAAATTCCATGTCTTCAATACTGAATTTCCCTGCATTTTATGCAATTTTACCTGCACATCGCAATCATAAAACAAAGAATCGGACACCGATGCCATTTCCGATGCTGGCAAATTGCCGATAAAACACTTGTTCACCTTTACATATTGCATATCCTGCGACTTGTCGAGAATACAGAAAACTGCCGGAGCATCACGCCACTTATCGTTCACATCAAAGTCCGACTTGCAAGAAACGAAAGCAAGCAAGGAACTCAATATGCTTATAATCAATATATTTCTAACCATTTCTAAAACTCTAATCCGAAAGCAAAAATATAATAAAAATAAATACCGCGCAACATTAATGCATAAAAAAAGGGCGACATGTGCCGCCCCCAACAATATGTGAAACGATTTTTACTCTTCGTATTCGTACGTCCACTTTTCGGTAACCCTAACTGTTGAAAACGAATTCTTTTCGTTTCTTGTAACAACCTTTTCAATTGGAGTTTTACCATCGTATGTATATTGAGACTCTTCGCTATAGCTGTAATTTTCTTCTTGATAATTGCACGACACGACATTGTTCTTTGAGCATATGATGCAATCAATCGAACCCTCCTCAACATATCCCATCACACGAGCCAACTGCGGATTTCTTTTTTCGTCATAGGTGTACGAAATCCTTGCTTCGGAGGTAACGCCGCCACTTGTAGTGGTAATGGTAACATCCGATATATTCTTCTTCTTCCACTCAAATACATATTCTCTTGTCACCACGTCATATTCAACTTTTGAGTGAATTGTATTGACAGCTATGCTCTCGGCCATATCTTCTGAAACGAGGAAAGGCAACAGCGACATTTCTGCATTTGCATAGCTTCTAGGATACCTGTGGGTATTTACAGTTTCCTTTATCGCAATCACCTTATTGCCATCGTAAGTAAATTCGAGTTTCTTATACGGAAGATTATTTTCTGAAAAATCTTCAGTAAAATACTTTACTTCCTTAAGTTTTTTGGTATCATCGTCATAGATAAAACGAATACGAGTTTTTCTCTCTGTCGAAAGATCCGATGTTATACCGATAATCTTATTTTTGCTATTATACTCGTAATTATAATTGTACCGAATTTCACCATTTGTCCTATATACAGTTCGGGATCTCAACATCTTATCCTCCCATTTCCACTCTTCACGCAAAAATCTCTCTGTATTGCTTGTACGGGAAACTGTATCAATTGTAGTTACTTTTTCACTCTCGAACCATACTGCATTTATCTTGTCCTTGGGCTTATATACACCACTTTTTGCACACGAAACGAAGAAGATTGCAGTCAAAAAAGCAACCGATACGACTATTATTTTTTTCATAAAAACCAATTAATTAAACGCTTTGCAAAAGTACACATTCATTATCAATTAATAACCGTTAAAAACATTTTTTTTCTAAAAAAAATCAAAAAAGTTTTCAACAATCTTAATCTACTAAGAATCAAAACATTCCGCGCTTACAATTATGCACAAAAAAGGCTTCCACGAGGGAAGCCTGATAGTATTACTAATCAACGAAAAATTATTTTACGTATTCGTAAGTATCTGTAGTAACTCTAGTAACAGTATGCTTGGTTCCCCAATCATAGCTATATACTGAAGTCGTCTTAACAGTAGAAGGGCACTTGCCGTCATATTCATACTCAACATCCTCAACAGTTTCTTCTGTTATAGTAGCATTGCCACGAACATACGACTTCTTTGATGTGGTCTTGATTACATTGTTCTTCGAGTACATTTCGGCGCCGACCTCGCTTCCGCAATAGAATCCAGCATACGGATTTAACTTGCCATCATATTCGTATGTAGTTGTTATTGTAATATCATCGCTCGACTTTGCAACTGTCTCGACAATATTCTTTCCATCCCATTCAATTGTAACATCGGTAGTAACAGTCCTTGCATCCTTAGCAACAACCTCTTCTTCATTATCGTTGCAGACTACATCAACAATCTGGCTCGGCAAAACCATAGCGAGAGCAGTTGCGCTCTTCTTTGCTGGATAATATCTGGTAACCTTCAAAGAATTAACTTTCTTGCCATCGTAGTTGATTTCTACTGTGCTTTCAAGGTTTGCACCATCGTTTACAGTAATCTTCGAAAATTTCTTGTCATCATTGTAAGTATACTCAATCTTATAATCGTTATACTGTGCGCCAGTAATTCTATTCTTGTCATCGTAGGTGTAAGTAACCTTCATTGAAGGATATGTCACTCCAGTCAAAGTAAGAAACCTTTGTCTAATGGTTCTGCTTTCAACAGTCTTGTCACCCCAAGCCCATTCTTCACAAACCCAAGAGTCTGCCTTAGTCTTGTCTTCGTGGTTGCCAGTAGCATCACTATAAGCATCAACTTCCTCCCAGCTACGGGTAATCTTAGCAATTTTCTTTTTCGGCTTGTAAACGCCGTCTTTCTGACACGAAACAAATGCAACTGCCAACAATGCAATTGCCGAAATCATTAAAATTCTTTTCATCTCTATAAAGTTAAAATAAAGTTTAAAAAAATTAAGTTAATTATTTATCTGCAAATATATCTATTCCAACAAACAGGAATAGTTTTTTTTTCAAAAAAAATTACAACTTGTGGTGCATCTTCTTTGCCTTGGTTTCAAGGTAGAACTTGTTGTACTCGTTTGGTTCCACCTTAATCGGCACAGTTTCAACAACTTCCAAACCATATCCTTTTATTCCAGCCATCTTACGCGGATTGTTGGTTATAAGGCGCATCTTCGTAACACCAATATGCCTTAGTATTTGTGCACCAACGCCATAATCGCGCTCGTCGTCCTTGAAACCTAAGTGCAGATTTGCTTCAACTGTGTCGTAACCTTGCTCTTGCAACTTATATGCGGCAATCTTGTTCATCAATCCAATTCCGCGTCCTTCCTGATTTAAGTATAGCAAAACGCCCTTGCCTTCCTTTTCAATCATCTTCATCGACTCATGCAACTGAGTACCACAGTCGCATTTCTTGGAACCGAAAATATCACCGGTTGCACAGCTCGAATGTACGCGCACAAGCACAGGCTCTCCGGGTTCCCATGTGCCCTTTATGAGTGCGACATGCTCCAGACCGTTACAATGCTGGCGAAAAGGAATCACATCGAAATTGCCGTATTCGGTAGGCAGGAAGACCCTGTCGCCCATATCCACAAGGCTCTCGGTCTGCAGACGGTACTTAATAATATCGGCAATACATATAATCTTAAGTCCGTACTTGTCGGCCACCTCGAAAAGCTGGGGCAGACGCGCCATAGTTCCGTCCTCGTTCATAATTTCAATAAGAGCTGCTGCTGGATAAAGTCCTGCCAGACGTGCAAGGTCGATTGACGCCTCGGTATGTCCCGCACGACGAAGCACGCCCTTGCTCTTGGCATAAAGCGGATTTATATGACCCGGACGGCCAAAGGTTTCAGGCTTGGAGTTCGGATCGGCCAATGCGCGGATTGTAGCAGCCCTATCGTGTGCCGAAACGCCAGTAGTACAGCCTTCCAACTTGTCAACAGTAACGGTAAATGGCGTACCAAGCATCGAAGTATTGTTTGACACCTGATGGGCAAGTTCAAGTTCCTCGCAACGTTCCTCGGTAATAGGCGCACAAAGCACTCCACGACCGTTATGCAACATGAAATTCACAATTTCGGGTGTTATCTTCTCGGCGGCAACTATGAAATCACCTTCATTCTCCCTATCCTCGTCGTCAACCACGATGACAATCTTGCCCTGCTTGAAATCCTCAATGGCTTCTTCTACAGTATTCAAATGACGCTTAACTTCTTCAATCATTACGCTTTCCTTTCTATCGGAGAAGCACAAAACTTCCCCATTTTTAAGACCGCAAATTTACATTAAAAATCCGTATGCAATAAATAAAAACAAAAAAAGTGGTTGCCTTGTAGATTCAACAACCATCCCAAACCATTTCAAACCACCTCAACCCATCAAATCTTCAATTTTTTAAATCTTTGAATTATTGAACCTTTTTTTCATATACAGACGAAATTCATTGTGCACCAGACAACATACAATACCACTTATATGCCCGCAATGCATTGCGAGCCTACAATTGAATTTTTAAATTTTGGGCTTAATGCTCAAAAAGAGACCTAAAATCCTTGTAAGTTATTGATTTTTATTTGTATTATGGCGGTCAAAAGTTTCATGGCAAAAAAAATGCTTTCATTGCGGGTCAAATAAGACAATAAAGAAGGGACAGGAAAAC
>JAFZLK010000110.1 GCA_017551515.1 Bacteroidales bacterium
AAATACATATTTTCCTTTATTCATTGCCTTTAAATTTTAGGCAATATATCATTTGAAATCGTCACCGTAAAAAACTTGATGTATTTCATTTAAATTCAGCACAATATAAGCATTGCTTTGAAAAACATTCGCCCACTAGTGTTGCATGTTGCCCAGCGCATTCCGCTTGGCAAACCAAGATCAACATAACCGTAGCCGTTAATATAGCCAGTAGGTGCTAATGTTTTTGTTGTAAACGACATTATTTCTCCGTATGCTGTTCCTGCGCTATTTGTAGCGTATGCCTTATAATAATATGTTGTACTTTGTGCCAAGTCGGATAGCATCGTAGTAAAGTCGCCTTGCCCGCTGCCACTTTGTACGGTCTGAGTCAAGTTTGTTGAACTAGTGCCATATATGAAACCTCTGTCAGTTACCGTTGATCCTGATCTTACAGAACCTGTAAATGTTGCGCCCGTAGCAGGTATGCTACTTGCCGTACCCGTGGTTACTATTGGTAATGATAGTGTACTAAAAGAACGAACTACGCCATAGGCAGTCCCTGCAGTATTGGTAGCGTATGCTTTGTAATAATAGGTTGTGCCTTCTGTCAAATTTGATATATTACCCATATAGCTACCTGTTCCGCCTCCACATTGCACAACTTCGGAAAGATTGTTTTCGTTTGTTCCATACATGAAGCCACGGTCGGTTACGATAGCATTGCCATCGTCATATACATTACCGGAAAATGTCGCTTCTGTTCCTGTTATATTGCCAACATTGCCAGTAGTTACTGTTGGTATGGAGATTGTGGAAAACGACATCAATTCTCCATATGCAGTTCCACTACTATTTGTGGCGTATGCCCTGCAATAATAGGTCGTACAACTATTCAAAGATGTGAGTGTTTTTGTAAAACTACCCGTCCCCGAGCCAGAAGTACTTCTTTGCGAAAGGTCATTTGCATTTGTACCATAAACGAATCCTCGGGAACTTACATTTGCACCGCCATCTGAAACTACTGTACCTGAAACGGTTGCTCTATTTGTTGTTACATTCGTAACATCATTTGTTTGTACTACAGGTAGTGCTGATGTGGGTGTATCATTCCCACATACAGGTCTAACAGATAGTCCATCATATCTTTCTGTGTGATACATTCCAATGTATGAACCATCATTAAAGAGTTCTATGTTCCAAGCACTAGTCATATTGTTTGTATATATAGAACTTGTCCAATATAATCCATGATACCAAGGATCACCATTTATATAACTACCAGCAGCAGGAAAGAAAATTGAATTGTTGTTGGGACCAGTTAAAAGCCAACCCGAAATACCATTACGAACCACCCTAGCAACATCGCAATTATTAACGAGCTCGATTGCCATTTCTTTTGTAGGCATTCGCCAGCCATCACCCCAGTTTACAGTAGCCGCATCTGCACTTGGCGGAAGTGTTACAGGATCGTCAGTATATGTATAATTGCTCTCACTATAAGATGGTTTGGTTGTCGTTTCACCCCATGCATAATAATTTCCATAAGCCTCCGATGTATTAGCCCCTACATTACAAGTTGCCCATAATGTTCCGCTTGGCAAACCAAGGTCAACCCACTCGTATCCGTTCAAAGTTCCAGTTGTGATAGTTGTCGTAAACGACATCACTTCTCCAATAGAAGTTCCTAAATTATTGGTTGCAAATGTACAATAATAGTAAGTGGTTGCTTCGGAAAGGTCACTAATACTTGCTGTATATTCGCCGACACCGATTCCAGCATGAGCCATTTGCGAAAGGTTGTCTGAAGATGTACCATAATAGAATCCTCTAGATGTTACTGTTGAACCGCCATTATAGACAATATTACCATGCAATGTAGCAGATGTATTTGTAATGTCGGTTGCTGCAAGCGTTTCTACACAAGGACTTGAACGTTGAGAAAAATTGAGTGTAATATTTTGACTTATAGCTGTTGGCTGTTCAATGGCGGCACTTATAATAGTTTGACCATCAATGGTCGCATAACCCACATAGCGCATATTGTCGCCAATCTGGAACTCGTTTGTTGTAGTCAGTTTAGCTTCAATGCCACTAGAAACGCCTGTGTAATTTATGCTACAACTGCATCCGCTGCCGACATTCACCATCCTTATAGAATATTGGTGATTGCCTACTGTTGCATTCAGCAGATAGGTTTGCGGATTTGCTACCGAAATGTCGAACGTATGCACACCTGCATCAAGCGAACCATTGTATTCTGCATAAATTTTTCCTGAGACATCAAGCAGTTGCATACGAACATCTTCGCGTTTAGACACAGAAAGTTCCACACGGGTTTCGCAATCGAAAGGATTTGGAATGTTTTGCCCAAGTCCCTGAGTTGTAGCAATATTTATATTGGAATTCACCGTGCAACCAAGCACAATAATTGTGTCTGGGTATTCCATTGTTTCACTCCAGTTGCGTGTAAGGTTAGTAACCACGACTCTATCCAAGCGGCAGTAATCAGTTCCATTAAGTAGCCCTGTAAAACGGACTGTGATTTCTTGTGCAAATACCCCAATACATAGGGAATGGATTATAATTAGAAATATAATTTTTTTCATATTCAGAATATTAATCTGTTAAAAGGTTTAATAAAAATACAACAGAGACAATGGTAGCATAAATTTCACCACTGCCTCTGTCGCATAAATCAAACTACTTGCAGTCGTACTCTATTAATACACCATCCTCGGTATCGCGGAACGAATTAGACAAACAATTCTCCTTGTAATCAATATCATTAAAATAAGTAGTGTTAGATTCTCTTACAAAAATTTTTTCACCATCTTTTTTGTAAGTACACCTACAAGTCTTTCCGCATGAGGAAAACAATACTGCTGCTGATGTAGCAACTGCCAATAAAATTAAAAACTTCTTCATATACATAAAATTAAAATATAATTATTCTTTTTAGAGCAACAATATAAACTAGGCATATTCACATACTACATTCAATAGAGCAATGCCTAACTACTCAAATTGAACTCTACAAAAGTAAAATATAGGTGATTAATAGTGACCTTTTGCGTGTTGCATATTTTACCCTGTTTTTGTGGCAAAAATTACCACAAAATGAATTTACGATTGCAGATTTTTGATTTACGATTTTGGTGATGGTAAAGATTTGTTCAATTAAGAAAATATATCACTAGTGTCTCTTAAAATTTTGTTAAATTGATTATAATGCATTTGTATCCAATATGTTAAAAAGTTAAAACCTTGGCCGAGACTTGACGGAAATAATTTTGTGCCATAATCAATTTGGCAAATTTATGTTTAACGGTCATTACATCTTCACACAAATAACAAAATTTCTTCCTCAAAGGCAATTAAGGAAAATAGTCGAAAAATTC
>JAFZLK010000111.1 GCA_017551515.1 Bacteroidales bacterium
CAGCAGTGATGGGTAACCGTACCAAGGATGTAAATGTCACTGTTACTGCAGTTGCACCAGAGTGCGATGCGGTACAGCAGATAACTGCAGTTACCGACACATTCTACAATGTCACTTTGAACTGGCAGCCTATAGAACTTGGCGAGTACAGTTCGGTATCCTATCTCATCTTCGGCGACAATTCCCAGTTCGCAATCGACACAACCACCGAAACCTCGATAACATTTGAGCGATTGTCGGTCGGCGAGCATTGTTTCAATGTCAGGGCTTTGTCGGTCGGCGACTATTCCTGCCTGTCTGAATCGTCAGACACCGTTTGTGCCGAAATAGAGCCTATACCATGCAATGTCGCTCTTGCAGTATCGGCAAGCAACGACGGCGAGTCGATATTCCTCACATGGAACAAGCCAGTAGGCGTTGAGTATTTCCGCATCTACAGGGACGACAATGCAGTTGAGGAAGTTCTGTATGATGGCAGCTACACCGACTCGAATGTAGTTCCCGAAGTTACATATTGCTACACAATCTTCGCGTACTTCGAGGATGGCATCTGCAACGAAATAGTTGGTACAGCCTGCACGAAGATTGTTTCTGGGGTATGCTCCGAATCGCCAGTGCTGCAGGTTGAGGCTGTCGGATATTCGGTGCACCTCAGCTGGACGGCGACCAGCGAATCGTATGCCTACAAGATTTTCAGGAATGATGTTTCCATAGGCCTTACAACCGACACCACCTACTACGACAACGTGGAGCCTGACCGCAACTACTGCTACAGGGTCGAGAGCCTCTGCGAGTACGGCATGTTCGCATACTCCGACGAGGAATGCGTCTTTGTGGAGCTTATCCCCGAGGACGATGATGAAAACGGACAGGGCAATGGAGAAGGCGACGCCGTCGCTGAATGTACAGCCGACAACCTCACCGTTTACCCGAACCCGACCTACGGTCAGTTCTTCATCGAAGGACAGCGCATTGCAACGGTACGCATATACAACGCATCGGGACAGTTTGTTGCCGAAATTGACAACAACGAATCAGAACGAGTCGAAATCAGTTGCGCCGGCTGGAATCCCGGCCTGTACAATGTGCGGATAATTTCTGAGGATGGTCAGGTTGCAACAAGAAAGATTTCGATTTTTAGGTAAAATGAGAAATATAGGTTATTTTTTAGATCTGTCCTAAAATTGAAACCTTATCAAACTACTAGAACTCAATAAACAATAAGTGGTGGACGCAACGTCCACCACATGTCATTGTATTACAACAAATCTTATATCCGTAGGCTGCGGATTACTCTGTTATTATTGTATTAGTTTCCAAGTATAAGTGGCATACCATCGCTACCCGAACCTATTACAACAGTCTTGGCATTTGATGAGTTCGCAAGTTTTAATGTGGCTTCTATGCCTCGCATTTTCAGTAGGTTAGGAGTTAAACTCTGATTGATGATATTATTAGCTTTAGCTTCACCTTCAGCTTCGATGCGCTTACGATCGGCTTCCTGCTTTTCCTTTTCCAGCTTGAACTGGTATGCAAGAGCCTCCTGCTCCTGTTGTAATTTGTTCTCGATTGCATTCTTGATTTGCGGTGGCAGATTGATTGAACGGATAAGAACCGCCTTTGTTTCCACCGAATTGTCTTTCAGCTTCTTGGTTGTCATGTCAACAATCTGTTGCTCAACCTCGGCGCGGCGGGTAGAGTAGATTTCTTCAGCGGTAAAGTTACCCATTACCTGACGAACCGTAGAACGAACTTCAGGAATAATAAGCTGGTTTACATAATCTTCGCCAAACTGCTGGTGAAGAATAGGCAGTTTGTTGGGAATCGGGTTGAAACGCACTGAAATCTCAACATTGATGGAAAGACCGTTCTTGTCGAGTACGTCAAGAGTTTCCTCGGTCTTGCGTTCCTTCACATTGTAGATGATGAAGTCGTTCCATGGGGCAACCACATTGAAGCCAGGATTATAGATATTTGCAGTATCCAAGCCAGAACCAAAAGGACGGAAAACTATTGCTCTTTCGCCAGGGTTGACAATATAAAACATCGAGCTTCCAAAAATTATCAGCAGTATTATGCATACTGCCGCCGAAATGATTATACCTTTGTACTTTTTCATAAAATATACCTTTAATTATTTGTTACTTAACTCTTTAGGACTGACGCACACTATCGGGACGTTTGCTTTCTTGATGAGTTCGGTTGCCATGCTTCCGACAAAAAACTTCTGCAACTTGGTTTCCTGGTGCGTCATTATTATAATAGCACTTGCCTCAATATCATCGGCAAAATCGTTTACTGCATTTGCCATCGATTCCACATGAGGCTCGGTTTTCAAGAGGCGAGTTTCGCATTCTATCTCTAATTTGTCGAAAATAGCCTTTACTTCCGACATTTTACCTTCAAGTTGCCTGAGCGTTGCTTCATCGTGGGAACCAGTTGCCGAAACCGCATATACTTTTGCATTGTAAATCTTGGCTATTTTCACGGCAAGGTCAACTTTCTGCTTGGTTTCTTTGGTGAGGTCAACAGGAAGGACAATCCTGTCGCATCCGACCTTGTCGTAGCGACCAGCAAATACAACCAGCGGACACGAAATCTTGTCAACTAGCTTCAATGTAATCGACCTGTTATGATCATTACGCGCAGCATCACTACCAATGAATATGAAATCGGGCTTAATTTCCTTTTCAACCTTTACAATCGTTTGGTTAACAGCACCGTACTCGATTCGGGTATGAACTTTTCTTCTAATGCTGTCGTCGTAGTCATCAAGCAGATTAAGAACTTGGTTCTGTATAATATCTATCTCATAGTCAAGATTTTCGCGATTGCCTTTTGGCGGTATGACATGTAGAAGATAAACATCGCCCTTAGTCCTTTCGGCAAAGTTAATGCTCTGCCTGTAGGCTAAGTTTGCCCTGCTTGAAAAGTTGGTCGGAACTAATATTATATTCTTTGCCATAAAAAAGACAAGTTCTCTTTTGTTTCCTCAAAAATTATTACTTTTACATTTTTACAAAAGTACAACTTTTTTGAATATGAAACAAATCGAAGCATCAGAATTAATTGTAAATGCCGATGGCAGCATTTTTCATCTTCATCTTTTGCCAGAACAGATTGCCGACGATGTAATTCTTGTAGGTGATCCTGGTCGTGTTGCCTTGGTTTCCAGGCATTTCGACAATATTGAATGCAAGGTTCAAAACCGCGAATTCATCACTCACACAGGTACATACAAGGGCAAGCGTATTTCGGTTCTGGCAACAGGAATAGGTACTGACAACATCGACATTGTTATGAACGAGCTTGACGCTCTTGCCAATATCGACCTTAAAAAACGCGTTGCAAAGGAAGAACACCGCACTTTGAACCTGCTTCGCATAGGCACATCTGGCGGTTTGCAGGAAGACATGGCTATTGGCACTTTCCTGCTAACCGAAACGGCAATCGGTTTTGATGGGCTTCTCAATTTCTACCGTTGCCGCGACGAGGCTTGCAACTTGGACATGGAAGAAAAGTTCGTCAAGCACATGTCGTGGAATCCGCGTTTGGCAACACCATATTTTGTAGATGGCTCCGACTTTTTCTTGAAAAAGTTCGGCAGTGAATTTCGTCGCGGTATAACCATTTCTGCTCCAGGTTTCTATGGACCACAAGGACGTGAACTTCGCCTCGAAATCCAAGACCGTGAGATAAACGACAAGATTCGCAATTTCCGCTATAATGGACGTTACATAACCAACTACGAGATGGAAAGTTCTGCAATCTTCGGTCTTTCTAAACTTTTGGGACACAATGCAGGAACTGTCTGCCTCATAATCGCCAACCGCTATGCAAAGCAATTTGTAAAGGATGCCGCTCCCAAAATGGAAGAATTGATAGAAAAGGTATTGGAAGAATTGACAAAGGATAATGAATAATTGACAATGAACAATGGATAATGGATAATTGACAATTGATAATGAACAATAATCATGTAGGCTCACAATGCATTGTGAGCCTACATGAAAAAATTTAAATATACAGGCGCAAGGTTTTGAATATCAACAACTAGAACGGCGTACTTCGGCTGTGCTCAGCACAAGTAGCCTTCAACGAAGTTAAACTTAGGAACGTGGAACATAGAAACATAGAAACCCCAATATTATGAGGAAATTACTACCGTTAATCCTTTTAGTTATCTTGTGCAATATTTCTTTTGCCCAGACCGACACTGTGGCAATGCAGCATAAGATTGATTCGCTCTACAAGGATTTTGGAGTACAATATTCCAAGAAAGATTATAAGAAAGCCTTGTCGCTGCTGCTAGAAGTGCTACCACTGAGCGAGAAGATTTCCAGTGATGCCGAACATTCAGATTTGCTGTCAGGATTAGGAACAATGTATTTTTATATTGGAGATGTGCAAAATTCATTGAAATATTACAAATTAGCGGCAGATTTGCAGGAAAAACTATTGGATTCAAAACATTCCGACTATATAGAATCCCTGAATAGCATAGGTCTTATTTATTACTACACGGGTGAATACGAAAAAGCGTTAGAATATTATCTAAAAGCACTTGAAATCCAAAAAATGTTTGCAGGCGAGGAAAATGCTGCATATGCCAATTCGCTAAATAATATCGGAATCCTGTATTCGGAAATGGGAAAATATAACAAAGCGTTGGAATACAAGCTACAAGCATTGGAAATCCTAAATAAGTACACCAGCGAAAATACTGTCGACTATGCCAATATGCTAAATAATGTCGGGCTTTCGTACTCTGAAACTGGCGATTACAAAAATGCAATGGAATGTTACAACAAAGCAGCCGAAATACAGAAAAAATTGCTCGGCACCGAACATCAAAGTTATGCAACAACGTTGAATAACATTGGAACTCTCCTATACCGCACAGATGACTACCATAACGCATTGAAATATTTTTTGCAATCTGCTGAAATTCTTAAAAAAGCATTGGGCGATGAACATAGCGACTATCTAACGGCGCTCAACAACATCGGGCTAATATGTTCCGAAAAAGGAGATTATCAGAATGCAATGAAATTTTATACTCAGGTATTGGAAATCCGAAAGAAAACCTTGGGAAAAACTCATCCCGACTATGCCGCTACACTGAACAATATTGCAGCTTTGTATTCAAATATGGGCGACTGCAATGATGCTCTTACATTTGCAATTCAAGCTCTTGAAATTCAAGGGAAAGCACTTGGCAAAAATCATCCCGAATATGCAACTTCACTGAACAATATTGGCAGTTTGTATTCTTGTCTGGGCGATTACGGAAATGCCATGAAATATAAGCTGCAAGCATTGGAAATAGAAAAGAATGTCCTCGGAGAAACCAATCAGAACTATATAGCGACATTGGATAACATTGGAGTGCTTTGCTCCGACATGGGAGACTATCCAAATGCTCTGAAATATTATATACAAGCATTGGAAATCAGAGAAAAAGGTATTGACAATGGCAGTATAAGTCATGCAAACCTGATGAACAATATTGCGGCTTTATGTTCCGAGAATGGCGAATATCCCACAGCCTTGCAATTCTATTTGCAAGCATTGGAAATTTGGAAAAAAGTTTTGGGAGTGGAACATCCGAACTATGCCACAACATTGGACAACATAGCTTCTCTTTATTATCTCACTGGAGACTATCAGAATGCATTGAATTATAGGAAACAAGCTATTGAAATCAAGAAAAAGGCATTGGGAGAAAACCATCCCGACTATGCAACCACACTGGGGAATATGGGTGTCTTGTATTCTAAAATGAACGACATCCCCAATGCACTGAAATGCAACCAACAGGCATTGGAAATAAAAGAAAAAGTTCTAGGCTTGGAACATCCCGACATTGCACTGACACTTAGCAATATTGCTGCATTGTATTATGAAAATGGGGACTACCAGAATGCTATTAATACAAATTCCATAGCAAATAATATTCGCAAAACCAATATTATCAGGAACTTCTCGTTTATGACCACTCACGAACGAGAGGCTTATTGGAACGTCAATAATTTCAATTTTTCAAGAAGCATTTTGTATTCTTACCGATGTAGCAACGATACGCTTGCTGCAAAAATATCATACGATACTGAATTGATTACCAAAGGATTGCTGCTAGCTTCGGAAATTAGTTTAACCAAAATAATAAAAGAAAGCGGGAACGGAACTCTTATTTCCGAATTCGAGACAATGAAAACCATGCATCTGCAACTTAACAAGGAACTAGAAAGACCTGTTGCTGACCGTATTTATAACTGCGATTCACTTGAAAATGAGATTCAAAA
This sequence comes from Bacteroidales bacterium, assembly GCA_017551515.1. Taxonomy (GTDB): domain Bacteria; phylum Bacteroidota; class Bacteroidia; order Bacteroidales; family ML635J-15; genus Bact-19. Next base: position 6,306 of record JAFZLK010000111.1, read on the forward strand.
GTTGGAAAGACATATTGTTGAAAGTAGCAAGGAGTTCGGTGATATTACAAATTTCATAAGAATTGATTGGAAGGATGTGCAAAAATCATTGAAAAACAATGATGTGGCGATAGAATTTACAAATATAGCCCTAACAAAAGATTCCACTGTCTATGCAGCAATAATACTTACCAAGAACATGGAATCGCCGGTCTTTGTGCCACTGTTCGAGCAAAAGGAAATAGCTCGTCTGCTTCGCGGCATAGCACCTGCAAAACCCGAAACACCAAGCGACGATGAAAATCGTGGTGCAACATCTTTCTCTTCAAAACGTCTGGGAATCTACGAATCCACAGGGCTTTACAATATGATTTGGAAGCCATTGGAAAAGTATTTTCCCGATAATCCGCGCATTTATTTTGCTCCATCTGGAATGTTGCACCAGATTGCTGTTGAATACGCACCAATCGATCACGAACAAATCATTTCGGACAAGTACGAGATCTACCGTGTTTCCTCAACTCGATTCCTTGCAATGGATTACATACCTAATCCAATGAAAAATTCAGTTCTTTACGGTGGCATTTTCTACGACAGCGACTCCACAACAATGAAGCGAGAAAGCGACAGATACCCGTCACGAAGCACTTCGTATAGTTCTTTTGCTTCCTTCAACAAAGGAGAAGACCGTGGAAGTCTAAGCTATCTGCCCGGCACAAAAACCGAAGTGGAAAATATTGTCGGAAAGATGAAGAATAATCGCATAAAGTCGACTTTATACGAAGGCTCTCAGGCTAACGAAGAATCATTTAAGGCACTATCTGGCAAGGATATTTCTATTTTACATATTGCAACACATGGTTTCTTCTTGCCCACCGATGAAAAACTTTCGGGTGACCAGTCGCTCGTTCAGTCGGGACTTTTATTTTCGGGAGCAAACTATGCATGGCAAAACCTTACAGTTCCTGATGGCGTAGAGGACGGCATTTTAACAGCCAAAGAGATAAGTTTTTTGGACTTGCGCAAAACTGATTTGGTTGTACTTTCTGCTTGCCAGACTGCTTTGGGGGAAATCTCTGACGAAGGCGTTTTCGGTTTGCAGCGTGGTTTTAAGAAGGCTGGTGTCAGAACTATTATTATGAGCCTTTGGTCAGTGGATGACAACGCTACCTTGCTTATGATGACCGATTTTTACTCCAATCTTACCAAGGGCATGACCAAGCGTGAAGCATTCCTTGCAGCGCAAAACAAGGTCAAGAACACGGCTGATTTCGAGAATCCGAGATATTGGGCTGCATTTATAATGCTGGATGGAAACGGAAATTAATCGACTAATAGACAATGAATTTGTGGCAACTGCATTTCACAAAATTTCCTACCATGCCCAGACAAGCAGTCCGCCACATATGATGATTCCAGATACAACCAAATCGATGATGCAAAATCCCATAATGTCCTTTGCATTGAGTTTTGCAATGGCAAGCGCTGGAATTGCCCAGAATGGTTGAATGAGGTTTGTCCACGCATCACCCCACGAGATTGCCATACCTGTAAGTCCGGGGTCAACGGCAAGATTTGCGCCAGCGGTAAACATTATTGGTGCTTGAATAGCCCAGTGTCCGCCGCCTGATGGCACGAACATGTTAAGTACAGCGGCACAAAGGAAAGTTAATAACGGATATGTCTGTGGTGTGGAAACCGATATGCATGCATCGCTTATAACCGTGCCTAGGCAAATTCCAGATTCGCCAACACCAGTAATAATACCCATGATACCAGCGTAGAACGGGAATTGTAGCAGTATCCCCGCCGCTCCAGTCGCCGACTTTGTAAATGCACGAACATACGATAATGGCGTTCCATGAAGTATAATGCCTAAAAATAAGAACAGCATTATAACCGAATTCAGGTCGAGCGAGCCGCCACGGAAAAACAACTTTATGGAAAGGTAAGTAAGTCCCAATATCGCAACAACCCAACTCAGTATGCGGCTGTTTTCCATCTTTTCGGCAGGAGTGTTGCCTTTTTCTATCTTTACAGGCTCGTCATCGGTGAGCAGTTGTGGATTTATCGCAACAACCTTTTCGGGTTTAGGGTGCATAAGTGCATTTACAGCTACAAGCGCTGCGATTATCAGCACGACTATCACAATGTTGTACGGACTTAGTACAGTATCGGTTATTGGAATTGGATTTTCCAATGCACCTCTGGTTACCTCTTTAAGCCCTTCGCCTTGTGTTGCCATAGTGAGCGGAATTGACCCCGACAGACCTGCGTGCCACACTACGAAACCGCTGTATGCCGAAGCTATCAGCAGGCGGTAATCCACGCCTTGCAGTTTCTTGGCTATTTCCTTCGCGAATATTACACCGACAATCAGTCCGAAACCCCAGTTGAGCCAGCAGGCAAGCGATGAAACAGCAGTTACCAATGCAATTGCTCCTACTGGTTTCTTGGGCAGCGATGCAAGCCAGCTTATTCCGCGCTTTATAAGCGGAGCCGATGCAAGTGTAGAGCCACAGACAAGGACAAGAGCCATTTGCATGGCGAATGCAAGCAGCGACCAAACTCCGTTGCCCCAATTTTCGACAACCTCTAATGGCGTTTGATGGCAAACTGGCATGGCAATGACGAAAGCCACAACGGTAAGAATCACAGCGAATATGAATGGCTCGGGCAGTAATTTCTGCACTAACTTAACACAAGCATTTATTATTTTCTGAAACATTTCCTGATATTTTGGCGCAAAAGTAAGAAAACAAATCCAGTTCAAAAAATAAAGCCCGACTTTTGCCGGGCATTATTTTTTTGTTTTGTACTTATTATCTTGTTAGTTCGTAAAGGACATCCAATTTCGGAGTAAGGATGATTTCTGTCCTGCGGTTCTTTGCGCGTGCTTCGGCTGTCTTTGCATCGTCAACCGGCAGGTAGCAGCTTCTTCCCGAAGCGATTAGCCTAACAGGGTCAATCTTCGAGTTAGAGAGGATTATCTTCACGATTGAGGTTGCCCTCTTAGTGCTCAAATCCCAGTTGTCCTGTATGTTGCCGTTTCCGCTGTATGCAAGGTCATCAGTGTGACCCTCGATAGTTATGTTGACATCCTGATTGTTTTCAAGAACGCCTGCTAATTTTTTCAGAGCGTCTTGTCCCTTGGGATCAACATCCCACTTTCCAGATTTGAAAAGCAGTTTTTCGTCAAGAGAAACATAAACCTTTCCTTCTTTTTGCGTTACAGACAGACCGTTTCCTTCGAATCCAGACAAAGCTTCCGAAACCTTGCTTTTCAAAGCGTTCATTGCCGAATCCTTTGCGTTCAGGATAGCCTGCAGTTCAGCGACTTTTGCATTTTTGGAGTCAAGTTCGCTATTCTTGTTGCTGAGTTCGCTTCGTTGAGATTCTAGCAGAGCATTCTTTTCGTTCAGTTCCCTTTCCTTCTGCTCATATATGGTCTTCATTGCTTCGAGTTTTGCTTTTTCCTGCATCAGACTAGCTTCGAGACTTCTAAGTTCATCCTCTTTTGCTTGTAGTTCGTCACGTGTGGTTTGGAGCATAGCCATTGCCTTTTGCTGTTCAGCATCGGCACCAGCGCGGAGTTTCTCCTGATTTTCGAGAAGCTGCTTGTACAAGTCGCTTATTTTGTCGTACTGCAAAGTTAGAATTCTGTACGAATTGCTCTTTATGGCAGTGTCTGCAACGAGAGCTGCGATTTCGCGATCTTTTTTGCTAATCGCTGCTTTCAGTTCGTTATTCTCCGATGCAAGGCTTTCATTTTGCTTTTTTAATTCGGCTTTTTCACGCTCGCAATTCTCCTTTTCGGCCTTGACGTCTTCAAATTGTCTTGATGGCACACATGAAAACAGGAGTCCCGATATTGCTGCCAATAGCAATAATGATTTTAGTAATGCGTTGATTTTCATTGTAAAAACATCTATAGTTAATCCAAGTTGCAAAAATATTATTCTTATGGCTAATAGGAACTTTGGACACCATAAATTTATTTACAATTTTATGTTAATATTTGCTTGCAAGAATAAGTTTATTTTTTGTAATTTTGTCGCTTCATTAAAATGGTATAAATGTACAACGGCATGTCGTATAAGTTTTTAGACGAAATAGGCTCTCCGGCAGATTTGAAAAGGGTAAACCTTGTCGAACTGCCGCAGGTATGTGATGAGCTGAGAAAGTTCATCATAGAGTCCGAAGCCGTTAATCCCGCTCATTTTGGCGCCAACCTTGGAGTTGTCGAGTTAACCGTCGCCTTGCATTATGTGTTCAATGTTCCAGATGACAACCTTATCTGGGATGTAGGGCATCAGGCTTACGGACACAAGATACTCACAGGACGTCGCAAGGAATTTGCAACCAACAGGAACTACGGAGGAATAAGCGGATTCCCGACACCAGCCGAGAGCAAATACGACTGCTTTGGAGTGGGGCATTCATCGACAAGTATTTCTGCTGCATTAGGTATGGCTGTTGCCGCCAAGATGCACGGAAGCAATGAAAGAACGATTGCCGTGATAGGCGATGGCGCTCTTTCGGGTGGAGAAGCATTTGAAGCATTGAATAATGCAGCCGTTTATGAGCCGAATATTCTTATCGTGCTTAACGACAACAAGATTGCCATTGATGAAACTCCAGGTTCCCTGCGTGAATATCTTACCGACATTTCAACCTCCAAGACATACAACAAGGTTAAGGATGATGTATGGCATTTCCTCGGTAAGGTGAACAAGCTTGGTCCCGATGTGCGCCATTTTACGCAGCGCATCGACAATGCCATAAAGTCAATCGTGATGAGGCAGAGCAATCTCTTTGAGTCGATGAACATCCGTTACTTCGGTCCGGTTGACGGTCACGATGTCGTTTCGCTCGTAAGATTGTTTAACGACTTGAAGAATATAAACGGTCCGTTGCTTTTGCATCTTATCACGCAAAAGGGCAGAGGTTTCAAGCCGGCAGAGGAAAATCCGCGCGAATGGCATGCTGCTCCTGGAAAATTCGAGGTCGAGACAGGAAAAGTTATTTCTGCCGATGCCGACCCGAATAGTCCGCAGAAATTTCAAGACATTTTTGGAGAGGCAGTATTGAAACTCGCTCGCGAAAATGAAAAAATAGTTGCAATATCGCCGGCAATGGTTTCTGGAAGCGGACTGGTGAAAATGTTTGAAGAATTCCCCGACAGAAGTTTCGATGTAGGCATATCCGAGCAACACGCTGTAACTTTTGCTGCTGGTTTGGCAACTAAGGGTATTGTGCCATATTGCTGCATTTACAGTACATTTGCACAGCGTTCGTTCGACCAGATAGTTCACGATGTGGCATTGCAGAACCTTCATGTAGTTCTTTGTCTCGATAGGGCTGGACTTGTCGGAAAGGACGGAGCAACTCATCATGGTGCATTCGACATATCATATCTTAGATGCATACCAAACCTTGTGATTTCGGCACCGTCTGATGAATACCAGTTGCGAAACTTGCTATATACCGCACAGTTGGAGAAAAACAATTTCCCGTTTGTGATACGTTATCCGCGAGGAAAGTCGTTCTATCCGAAATCGGAAATTGAATTCTCAGAAATGGAAATAGGTAAAGGCAAACGCGTTCGCAAGGGTGACGACCTTGCTATTGTTAGCATAGGCACAGCTGGGCATACTGCCATAAAGGTTGCCGACAAGCTTCACGATGATGACAGCGTTACGGTTTCTGTTTACGATATGGTTTTTGTGAAGCCTTTGGATGAGAATTTGCTGCGGGAGGCCTGCGAAACGCACAAGTACATTGTTACAATCGAGGACAATGTGATGGCTGGTGGATTTGGTAGCGAAGTGTTGGAGTTTGTTTCCGACAACGATTATGATGTAAAGGTAAAGCGTTTTGGTATTCCTGACCGTTTTGTAATGCACGGAACGCAGGAGGAACTTATTAGGGAATGCGGCTACGATGCCGATTCCGTTTATGGATGGATAAAAAAAAGGTTATTTTGTTAATTATATTTTATTTTAAATGATGAAAAAACTGATATTGTTAGTATTGAGCGTGGTATTTTGCGTAACACTTTATTCACAGAAATCCAATAAGATTTTCATGAGTAATTTTTACGATGCTGTAGCCTACATGTACGAAGACAACTACGGGGCTGCGCTCGATTATTGGAAGAAAGCGGAGGATAAAGACCCTGACAATCCAAATGTCTGGTACAACATGGGTGTCTGCTACAAGAACTCTTCGAAGGACAGGTATCTTGCTGTTGAGTATCTGACCAAGTCGCTTGATTATGCGAATCCGAATTATGTGGCCAATAATCACACGGACCGCACATGTCCAATCGATTGTTTCTTGGAGCTTGGCATAGCTTTGCGTATGGTTGGAAAGTATGATGAGAGTTTGGCTATGCTCGAGAGGTCGAAGGAAGTGTCATCGTCAAACGGCCGTAGCGATTTGGTAACGCTTGCCGATGAGGAGATTGTTATAACCAACAATGCTAAGAAAATAATGTCGCAGAAGTCGTGTAACAGGATTGATGTAACCAACTTGGGCGATGTGATAAACACCGAATATTCGGAGCATTCGCCAGTAATTACTTGCGATGGTAATACATTGTATTTCACATCAAAGCGTCCCAATTCTATTAATTCGACAGATGACGAAAAAATATATGTTACCAATAAGAAAAGCAACGGTGAATGGTCTTCTCCAGAAATGCTTCCGTCGCCAATCAACACCAAGGGCAACAACGAGTCGGTGGTTTCCATTTCGGCAGATGGCAAGCAGTTGTATTTCTTCCGTTCAGGTTCATCATTGCAGGGAAACCTTTATGTTTCGGAAATGAATGATAATGGTTCGTGGGGGAAGCCAAAACATTTAAGTTCCGACATTAACACAAAGTACAGAGAGTCGCATGTTTCTGTAGCTCCAGATGGCAACAGCATGTATTTCACCAGCGATCGCCCGGGTGGTTTCGGCGGACTTGACATTTATGTTATGAAGAAACTTCCAAATGGAAAATGGTCGGAACCACAGTTGCTTCCAGAAGAGGTAAATACTCCGAAGGACGAAGAATATCCGTCGGTTCACCCCAATGGTTCAATTTTGTACTTCAACTCAAAGGGACATGAATCGGTTGGCGGATACGATGTGTTCTATTCAAGAATAAACGACGATGGAACATACTCGAAGGCAGAGAGCATGTGCAGTCCAATTAACACACCCGACAACGACATCTGCTATTCACTTAGTTGTGATGGCAAGACAGCTTATGTTGCTGGAATACGTGAGGATTCGCATGGCGAATACGACATTTATGTTGTAGAAGACAGGTCTGCCGACCCGAACCTAATCGTTTACAAGGGTACAGTAAAGTATGCTGATCAGGCAACTCCAAAGGGTGTGACCGTGTGGATAAAGGACAAGACCACAGGCGAAGACCTCGGTTCTTACAATGTTGACGAGACCACAGGCGAATACCTCTGCTATCTTCAGGCAAAGGACAACTATAGCATTACATATTCAAAAGGCGGTGAGACATTGAAGGAAGTAGAAAAGGCTCCTACCAACGAGGAGAATGAAACATTCAAGCGTATGGGTGCTCCAATCGCTCTTGAAGATGTAGTATTGCCGCTAATTAGCAAGGATGCTTCGATTGCTGTACATGACGATAGTAATCTTACTCCGGACGTGACTTCTGTACTTGATGATGTTCTAAAGACAACCAACGAAATGAAGGAAGAATCAAGACAAATGATTGTCAACCTCGAATTCGATGAAAATGAACTACAAAAGGATTCTCCAAAGATGAAGTTGGTTACCGATTATCTAGGAAAATCAGTTGATCCGTCAGCTCTTTCATACAATCAGAGACCTGCCGACAAGAATGTATATAATATAAAGGTATCGTCTTCTTCGGATATTTATGCAGGACCTGCTAAGAACGGAAACGATAACGACAATGGCAATGATAACAATAACAACAACGATCCGTACAATAAAAATTATTCGGATACGCTGGAGTTAAGAAATGTTTATTTCGATTTCGACAAGTATGACATCAAGCCTCAATATACAAAGAACTTGGATGAACTAGTCGTTTACATGAAGGACAATCCTGGAGCAAAAATCGAAATAGGTGGTCACACCGATTATGTAGGAACCGAAGAATACAACTTCCTTTTGTCGGGTCGCCGTGCTATGGCAGTAAAGGATTACCTTGTTAAGGGTGGTGTAAAGCAGGATAAAGTGGAGATTAAGAAATACGGAGAATCGGCTCCTATTGCAAGCAACAATTCAGATGCAACTCGCAGGTACAACCGTCGTATTGAATTCAAGGTTCTTGAGCAAGGTTCTGAAAAATTCCTTAAGGTTGTTTCGGAGTCAAACATGAGTGCCGAAAGCAATAACAACAAGGCTAAAAGATCTGTAAGTGGAGTAAAAGTTTATAGGGTACAACTTTTTGCTTTATCGAAGGAAAAGAATGTTGCATCATTTAATATTCCAAACCTTAAGGTAAGAGAAGTAAACGGAATGTACAAGTATTATCTCGGCGATTTCAGTAGCAGCGAAGAAGCAGAAGATGCTTTGTCAAGCATAAGAGACAAGTATCCCGAAGCAATAATTATGGAATCATTTAAATAAGTTCATAATATATAAAATAACTTTTTTTGAATCGTTGCACTGCTATAAAGCGGTGCAACTTTTTTTATTGCTAAAAATAGGATTTTGAAGGTAAAATGTTTATTATCAGAAGTTTAGCTAAGAAACGCAAAATTATTGCATCGCAGTAAATAAAAAACGCAAATAAATAGGTAGGCGTATTAATATAATTTGTAATTTTACGCCCAATTTCAATTTAAAAACTAAAAAATAACATATATGGATTTTGTAATTTCAAGCTCGCAGCTTCTTTCGCACCTGCAAATAGTAAGCAGGGTTGTAAACTCCAAGAATGCACTTCCCATTCTCGACAATGTTTTGCTGTCGGTAGAGGAAGGTCTTTTAAGAATCACCGCAAGTGACCTCGAAAGCACAATCACTACGGCAATTCCGCTTGAAAACTACAGCGGTACGGGTGTCATTGCAACCGATATGAAGAAGATTCTCGAGGTAATAAAGGAATTTTCCGAACAGCCTTTGACATTCAACATAAATACAGAAGACAACAGGATTGATATCACATCCGGATATGGAAAATACACCATCGTCGGTGTCGATGCCAGCGATTTCCCACAAGCAGCACAATTGAAGTCAGACAAGGCAATCAGCATAAGTATAAGTCCTGATGTGCTATATGGTGGTATCAATTCGGCAATTTTTGCAACAGGTGACGATGAATTACGTCCAATAATGAACGGTATTTTCATTGAATTGCAGGAAGGCGGAATCAACTTTGTCGCCACCGATGCACACAAGCTCGTAAAATATACGCGCAAGGAAGTGAAGGCTCAGACCGAAAGCTCGTTCATTCTCCCGAAGAAACCTGCTAGCATCCTGAAATCCATATTGCCGAAGGCTGCCGACGACGTACTTTTGGAATTTGACGAAAAGAACGCTGTTTTTTCATTCGGTTCCATAAAGTTGACTTGCAGGCTTCTCGAAGGTGTATATCCTAACTATAATTCTGTTATTCCGCGCGAGAATCCTAACACCCTTGTAATCGACAGGGTTGAACTTGCAAACTCGTTGCGCCGTGTTGGTATGTTCGCAAGTCAGGCGAGCAATCTTGTTGGCCTCAAGATTACAGGTAACACTCTTGAAATATCGGCACAGGATATGGACTTCTCGATTTCGGGAAAGGAAACCTTGTCGTGCCAGTACCAAGGAGATGACATGGAAATTGGTTTCAAGTCGAATTTCCTCGGCGAAATCCTCAACAATATTTCGACTACAGAAGTCACAATCGAACTCTCAGACCCAACACGTGCAGGAATAATACTGCCCAAGGATAACGAGAATCCAGAAGAGGAAGTACTGATGCTCCTCATGCCAATGATGATAAATAGAATGTAATTAAAACCAATAGATTGCCCGATTTTTCGGGTAATCTTTTTTTTATGCGTATATATGAGAATCGAACTTCACAAGCCAATAGTATTTTTCGACCTTGAAACGACCGGCGTGAACATTGCCGCCGACAGGGTTGTAGAAATTTCCATAATTAAGGTTTATCCTAATGGGAACGAACTGCGCAAGACTTTTCGCGTAAATCCCGAAATGCCAATTCCTCCGCAAGCAACGGCAGTTCACAAGATTACTGATGCCGATGTTGCCGATTGTCCGACATTCAAGCAACTTGCAAAGGAGCTTGTGCAGATTTTCTCCGATGCCGACATTGCAGGTTACAATTCCAACAAGTTCGATGTACCTCTGCTTGCCGAAGAGTTCATTCGTGCAGGAGTCGATTTTGACCTGAAGAAACGCAACTTTGTGGATGTGATGAGCATATTCATGAAGAAGGAACCTCGAAATCTCTCGGCAGCATATAAGTTCTACTGCAATGGTGACCTTGAAAATGCGCACTCCGCAAATGCCGACACTGATGCCACCTACGAGGTTTTCAAGGCGCAATTGGAACGCTACACCGATATTGGCAACGACATACAGGAGATTTCAAAGTTCTCTACCTACAACAGCAATGCCGACTTTATGGGACGACTTGTTTACGATGCCGACCACAATGTTGTTATCAATTTTGGCAAGTACAAGGGAATGCTACTGACAGATGTATTCCGTAAGGATTCGGCATACTACGACTGGATGATGAAAGGCGAGTTTCCGCTTTATACCAAGAAGGTTCTTACGGATGAATATATGAAGTTCAAGATGAACTCGAAGAAATAAAAAAAGCCCCGCTTTGGGGCTTTTTTATTGTTATTTATTCTTTGCTATTCCTCCTTCAGCACATCCAGAATACTGAAAATCTTGGTTTCACCATAAGAGTCGGTTGCCCAAACGCGACCAATCTTCTTGTCAATCTTTGTAACCTTGTAGCCAGTTCTGAAGCTTCCAACGAAGTTAGCCATAATTTCATCACCGACATTAATGTCCTGCTCAATAGGAACAACCTTGCAGAATTCCTTCTTATATACGGTAATTTTTCCTGCCCAACCCGACAATAACAAATACTTGTCGGCTGCATTTATAAGGGTGAAAATCTTGTAGCTTCCGTCGGCATTGACGGTAACCTGTGCGCCCGGCTGCCATTCGTTGTTCTTTAGAACGGTGAATGTATTAGGCCTCAATTGTTCGTTGTTGTGGTCGTTTGCAAAACCTTTTCCATCGTCCTTCCAGTCCATATCCAAATAGCAAACCTTTGGCGATGAGGGATTTGAGTCGTCTGTAACAATGGCGCGCTCCATTCCCGAACCGCTCTGCCACCAGGTGAGCACTATGTCGCCCTTCTTTGCAGTCTGTCCTTGCGGAATCGGAATTATCAACGCATTAGGCATTTCGATGTCCTGTCCCATACTTGTTACAACTGACGACTTTTCGCCGATGCTCTTGAGGGTTGCATTGTAAAAGATGTAGGTTTCTTCGGCTGGGTCGTTGGATTCCTTTAGCTTGTCGGGATAGAACGAATGTATTGACAAGACAGTTTGTCCTTCGGCAAGACCTTCGTTCTTGGCTTCTTCGGGAAAATACCACGGGAAATCGGATGATTCGATTGCCTTTTCAACTTCAGATTTTTCTTCTTCGGTTGCCTCATTATTCTGAGAATCTGCACTGTTCGCTTTTACTCCACCAGAAAAATTGCAACCGCTTAGCAATGCCATCGAAAACAGCATTACAGCTACAAACAAAAAATTTTTTCTCATATTCATACTTTTTAATATTAATGTCAACAAAAGTAATCCACTCTTTTAAATCGGCAAAATGTTTTTATAAACATAGTGAGCGGACGTTGCACGCAACGTCGCCACAAGAAATATTAAACAATTTCAAACCTACCGCATTCCCGAATTCATTTTTTTGAATTTTTAATTCATTGAATATTTGATTTTTATTACATTTGCACCCTTATGCATAAAATTTTTCTATGATGAGAAACTCATATACGGGAAAGTCACGCAAGAGCGTATTCCACAAACTGTTATCTATGATGGCACTTAGTGTTATGTTGTTGGTTTTTAACGTATTCAACGCACTGGGGCAAGAGATTCAACTTAATTCTGCAACACCTGTTGACAATTATCAGGTAATCGTTTCGGGAACTGTGTCCTCTGCTTACAACGGGGGAACGGTGGTTGTATGGTACGGATTAAGCGATGGCGAGATGGAGCTTCACACACAGGATAATACAAATTATGTAACCGACGGTGAGTTTTCTGTCCAAATTGATGGTTTGACACCAGGCACGACATATTATTATCAAGTCCACATAAATCTGGATATGGAAATATTAAGTGATATCGATTCTTTTATCACTACCGGTACAGCTCCTGATGGCGCTATCAGCAATATTTCTATTCTTATTGCCAATACAAACTCGTCATCGACGGTACTTGTAGCGTACATCGTTTCTGACGCAGGCTCTATAAACGAATCCCTTATTTCAGAAAAGGCTTTCAGGTACGGCACTACTCCTGAATCATTGGGATCTACCGCTGCTGGTCAAATTTCAAGTAACGAACCGAATAGAATGTGGGCGATAATTAATAATCTTGAGTCCTCAATGCAGTATTATGTTCAGTCATATATCATATATGACGGACATACCTATGAAAGCGAGGTTTCTGGATTTTTCACCGAAATGGAGCCTGCAATGAATGTTACTGCCGATGAAGCCCAAGTAAACGGCATTAGTGCAACACTGTATGGGTCGGTTGACAATATTAACGGAGTTACCGAATATGGTTTCTTCTATGGTCAAAATCCCGAATCTTTGGATGATAATATGATTGCAGGAATGTCCGATATGTCATTTTCTGTTGAAATCAGTTCTCTTGAATATAATACAACTTACTTCTATAAGGCATATGCTATGTACGAAGGAAACTATATCTACAGCAATGTAGGTACTTTCGCGACTGGCAACAGCGGCACAGGCGGCAACACAAACCAGACATCAGCCAACACACGCAACGGTCACGAATATGTTGACCTCGGTCTGTCGGTAAAGTGGGCTACAACAAATGTAGGAGCTGATAATCCAGAAGAAACAGGTCAGTTGTTTGCATGGGGCGAAGTAACAACAAAAGCGACATACGAATGGGTAACATATTCGCATAGTGATGGATACGAAGGTACGATTGACAAGTACTACACCGAAGAGGGATTTGGTGTGGACGAACCCGACTACCTTACCACTTTGTTGCCCGAGGACGATGCTGTTACCGCCAACTGGGGAAGCGGATGGCGTATGCCTACACAGACAGAAATTCAGGAGTTGATTGATTATTGTTCCTGGGATGGTTCGGGTAATGTACAAGGTAATGGTAACAGTATTATGATGTCGCTGGGAACCACCTACTGGTCAAGTTCGCTATATCTTGAAGATCAGAACAATGCGTATATTTTCGTGATTAATGGCAGTACAGGCGAGCTGTCCTATGCCGAGCGTGTATTGGGTTACCCTGTACGTGGCGTTTACGAGGCTGCAATAGCTACTCCCGAAGTGGTAACCGATTCGGTTGACAATATAGTTCTTACCGGGGCACATTTGTATGGCTCGGTATTTGTGCAGCAGGACGTTCCAACGACTACAACTTTTGGTTTCGAGTACGGCACCGATCCGCAGAACCTTACATCTGTGCTGGGCGAAGGTGAAATTACAGGATTCTACTATTCGCTTACAGGACTTTCACCGAATACAACCTACTATTACCGTGCGTATGCAACTAATACCAACGGCACAGGCTATGGTGAAACAAGGACATTTACCACACCAAACGAAACGCAGACTGGTTATAGCTATGTTGACCTCGGACTGCCAAGCGGTACGTTGTGGGCAACTATGAACATTGGAGCCGAAAGTCCCGAAGATTTCGGATCTTACTTCGCTTGGGGCGAAACCTCGCCTAAGAGTTCATACAATTTGGAAAGTTATACTCACGCCAACGGCTACAGCGAGGACGACCCACAACTTACAAAATACTGCAATAATGCCTCATTAGGTTACAATGGCTTTACCGACGAACTTACCACATTGGAGGTTCCCGACGATGCCGCTACAGCCAACTGGGGCAGCAACTGGAGAATGCCGACCTTCGCCGAGGTAGAAGAATTGAGGGACTATTGCTCACACGAGTTTACTACGCAGAACGGAGTCCCTGGCACTCTTGTTACAGGACCAAACAACAGGTCTATTTTTATCCCCGCAGCAGGAGGTCGCGTTTGGGAATCTTCCACGGATGAGGGGAAAGGCTCATACTGGGCAAATTCGCTCTCCACGAGCAGTCCGATAGACGCACAGGGTTTCCACTTCGAAGACAATAGTACTTATGCTTTCACTGCGCACTCCGATAGACGTTATTATGGTTACCCAATCCGTCCTGTTTATGCAACATCGCAAACCGCTACAAACCAAACCGGCACTTTCATTGATGACCGCGATGGCAGAACATACAACTATGTTGTTATCGGTGACCAGACTTGGATGGCAGAGAACTTGAAATACAGTTATAATATGACCGTTGCAACCGAAGGTGAAACAAGCGAAACCGATCCGTACATTTATTATCCGAATGGCGATTCTAATAATGTTGACACCTACGGCTACCTTTACAACTGGTCGGCAGCAATGAATGGCGAAAGCAGTAGCAATAACAACCCGAGCGGTGTACAGGGTATATGTCCAAACGGCTGGCATTTGCCGAGCGAGATAGAATGGAATCAGCTTGCAGACGAACTGGGTGGAACAGCAAATGCAGGTGCTATGCTTGCTGGAAATTATGAATTATGGATGGGGGGAGATGGAACCAACTCGCAATATTTTGGTACAAGTGGTTTTAATGCCTTGCCTGCTGGTATGTTCACTACCAGTTTCGAGAATTTCAGATTGGGGGCTTGGTTCTGGACTGCAACTGAAAATAATTCTACCAGTAGTAAGTACCTCTATACTTATGGTGCTAGTACGGAACTATATAAGGCTGGTTCGTCTAAATCACAAGCCTATAGTATCCGCTGTGTAAAGAATGACGAAACTGTTGCTGTTAATCCTTCCGGACCAACAGGTACTATCAACAATCATGGCTATGTTGACCTTGGTTTGCCGAGCGGTACTATGTGGGCAACTACCAATGTTGGTGGATCCAATCCCGAAGATTATGGAAATTATTTCGCTTGGGGCGAAACGGAGCCAAAAGAAACATATAACTGGGAGACTTATCGCTATTGCAACGGTAGCGAGAACTCTCTTACCAAATACTGCTACGATGCCAGCTATGGAGATGGTGGCGTCACCGACACTCTTACCATCCTTGAGGCGAGCGATGATGCAGCTACCGCCAACTGGGGCGAAGGATGGCGAATGCCTACGCAATTCGAAATAGGGGAATTAGTAGACTACTGCGACACTGCTATGATAACTTATAACGGCGTAACTGGAATGTTGTTCACCAGTCGTAGCAATGGTAATTCTATCTTCCTGCCTCTTGCTGGCGACCGCTACGATGGAAGTCTCCTTAATACTGGTTCCAACGGCGATTATTGGTCGAGTTCTCTCCTTACCAGCAACTTACCGTCCAGTGCGCATTACCTTTATTTAAATTCGGACGATTACGGCGTTGCTACCTACACTCGCTGGAGGGGACTCTCCGTCCGTGCGGTTTACACTGCACCGCCGAGCGCTTATTCTACCCTCACCGACGACCGCGACGGACTAACCTATACTGCCATTACCATTGGCGACCAGACTTGGATGGCGGAGAACTTGAGATATGGTTATAATTTGACCGTTGTTACAGGAGGCGAAAACAGCCAAACCGATCCGTACATTTATTATCCGAATGGTGATTCTAATAATGTTGACACCTACGGCTACCTCTACAACTGGCCTGCTGCAATGAACGGCGAAACCAGTAGCGATGCAAACCCAAGCGGTGTGCAAGGTATTTGTCCTAGTGGCTGGCATTTGCCTAGCGACGCGGAATGGACACAACTGTCCGATTACTTGGGAACGGAAGATGTAGGTTCAAAGTTGTCTGGAAATGCTGAATTGTGGGTAAATGATGCTCTTGTCAACTCCCCACACTTTGGCGAGACAGGATTTAATATTTTACCTGGTGGCGGGCATTTCGGCTATTATGACTACTTCGGTGTCAACGCCTATTTTTGGACTGCTACAGAGACAGTTGATAATAGTTCTTTGGTATATCGTCGCAACATCAACGGAACCGAAACAGGTATTTACTCATACAATTGTAACAAGAGTGATGCGTTTAACATCCGCTGTGTAAAGAATGTCGAAAACACCGCTTCCAACGACGATGAAAACATTATCTACCAGTGTGACTTTGAAACTGGCTCGGAGGCTAACTGGCCGCAACTTAACAATGGTGACCAGACAAACTACTGGGTTATCGGCGATGGTACTGGCGACACCCACTGCCTCTACATTACCAACGACGGTTCATCATACGCCTATAACACAGATGCACAATCGTCGGTTTATGCCTACAAGGAAATCTCACTCCCTGCACGCACAAACTACCACATAACGTTCGACTGGAAATGTACTGGCGAAAACAACTACGACTACCTGCGCGCATTCATAGTCCCGACATCGGCAAATCCCGACCTTACGGCAGGAAATGCCATAGGTAGCGGTTGGGAAAGCGCAAGCACCACCCCTGAAGGCTGGTTTGACCTCCAAGGACAGATGTCGGTTAGCGAAAACCAATGGCTCAATGTGGATATGACAACAGTACTCGACGAAGGCAACTATTACCTTGTATTCTACTGGCAAAACGATGGAGGTGCTGGCGAAAATCCACCCGCTGCCGTCGATAACATATCCATCCACAAACTTATGCCTATAAGTGTTACCGCCAACAATGTTACCGACAAGACTTCCACCTCGGCAACCCTCAGCGGCAGTATCACCTTTATCGACGAGCCCGAGAACATTCCGGCAGGTTTCAAGTGGGGTACATCAGAAAACAACCTCATCAGCGATGCGCCTACCGAATCCACTGGTGCAACTTTCCAGGCAACACTCACCGACCTTGCCTCGCAGACAACCTACTATTACAAGGCATACGCAGTCTATGATGGAGACACTGCTTACAGCGATATAGCAGAGTTCCGTACTGCATTGGACGAAAGTGCGGCCGGTGGCGCTAATAATCCGCTTACTATCAGCGATATAAATGACTGGCAGGATTTTTCACAGGCACTGCAATATCCCAGCACACTGACATACAAGGGCGTTATGCTTTATAATGACGGACAGGACATATATTTCTCGCTTGAATCCGACTTGGCATTTACTGAAGCAGGAGCAACATCCGGCATTGGAAATTTCAAAGGAAACCTTAATGGCAACTTTAATACAATAACGATTGCACCAGATCAAAATTTCAAAGGTGTATTTGCAAACTTCTCCTACGGACACATTGACAATATTAACCTTCGAATAAACTCATCGGCAACCTTGCAGAGTGGCGAATTTGGAGTGCTGTGCCGAAATTCATACGAAGCCTCAATTTCAAATTGTACGGTTTCGGGAGTAGATAATGCTGTGTTCTTGTCATCGGAAGACGAGAATGTGCCAGTTGGCGGACTTGTAGGATATGCATCACGTACCACCATAAGCGGCTGCACCAACAACCTTAAAATAACTAGCGATGTTGCATGGGTGGGCGGTATTGCAGGTAAGGCCGATGGAACAATAATGTACTGCACCAACAACGCTGAACTGAGAGGATCCTATGTAGGCGGAATAATGGCCGAAGGCGCGGCAACAGTCACCAATTGCCTCAATACTGGACAAATAGACTGTTCTGGAAGTGTCGCCGGCGGTATTTCCGGACAAGGCGGTACAATCAATGGATGTATGAACATTGGTGAATTTCAAACATCTCCACGAGTAACAGTTGGCGGTATTGTAGGCAATGCAGAAAGTGCTAGTGTGACCAACTGCGCAAACTACGGTGCGTTCTTTTCTCTTTCAACTCCAATGGGCGGTATTGCCGGCACCGATTATAGAAGCGGAACCTACTCGCATAATGTTTCGGCACCGCTCTTCCGTGGCACCGAGGCACCGCAGATATATACGAATACCGAGATTTATGCAACCGTGGGCGGAACTTCCGGCGACGAAACCGACGACTTCTTCGACGAGCAGGTTGGCGATATAAAGGTCGATTCGCTACGTCTAAGGTTTGCCGAACGTGGTACGCATAAGGCAACCACCGAAATCATAGGCTCGGCGCTAAGCACTTCGCTTTCGTCTGAAAACTGGGATTTCACCGAAGGCATATACCCCAAGCCCAAGAACATTGACGAAACATCGCAGACCATTGCAGCGCGCATACCTATATATTTAGGCACTCACCAAAGCGTTTTTGGCGTATGGGAAGATTTCACACTGCCGACCACAATTGATGGACAGCCAGTAACCTGGGAATCGGACAATACAAGCATTATTTCAATATCGGGCGCAAGCGCGACGGTCAACCGTCCAACCGACACCGATGCAAGCGTAATACTTACGGCTTCGTACCAAGGATATAGCAAGTGGTTTACCTTGACGGTAATCGGACCGAAGCATATTCCCGTAACCACTGACGAGGCTTGGCAGGATTCGGTTATAAACCTCAGGGCAATGTACGACAACCAACTTGAGGGCATAACCTACGCCTACGACTATGGCTTCCAGTACAGCACCACCAGTGCCGACCTATCGGAAGATGTCACCTCGGTACAGAGCCACAACCTTTCGTTTGGCGAAACAATCGGATTCTCGTATCCGCTTGAAAACATTCCCGAAGGCACTATGGTATATTATCGCGCCTACGCTACCACGGTTGACGGCACCGAGTACGGCGAAATAATGAGTGTAAAGGCACTTGGCGCACCAGTGGTAGTTGCAAAGTACCCTATGTGGCGTACCGACAACTCTGCCTCTATCGTATTTGACATCACACTTAACGAGGAAGAGGATTTCAACGAGTTGGAAAATGCATTTTACTACGGCACCGAGCGCAACAACCTTAGCCTTTCCAGTTATATCTACTACGACGAGGATAATGACAATTATTCTGTTGACCTTCACGACCTTGCCGCCAACACCAAGTACTACTATGTAGCCGAGGTTACCAACGACTACGGCACGACCCGTAGCGACACCCTTGAGTTCCTTACCTGTGGCACAATGACCGACAGCCGCGACAACACTCAGTACAATACAATACAGATTGGAAATCAGACTTGGATGGCTCAGAACTTGAAGTATGTAGGAAATATTCCCGAAGGTGCAGATACAAGTTCCACCGTTGCATACCGCTACAATCCAGGTAACTTTTCTGATGTTGTTGATGAGTATGGCTACCTATACAACTGGAAAGCTACGCTAAATGGTGGGAATTCAAGCGCTGAAAATCCAAGTGGTGTGCAGGGTATCTGTCCTCCTGGATGGCATTTGCCAAGCGATGCTGAATGGACGCAGTTGACAGAGTATTTGGGTGGAGGTGATGATGTGCCCGCTATGCTTTCAGGACAGCCGTCAGGAGAAGACCAATACTGGCAAACTTGCGATATGACAGAGTCTGTGGACTTTGGCAAAAGCGGTTTTAATGCTCTGCCTACTGGCGTTTACTATGCCGATTACTACGAATATGGAAGACAAACAGCATTTTGGTCGGTTACAAAAAGCGATGATATACACATATACAGCCGTTATATTATGGGTTATGGCGAAGGTAGCATTTCAAGAAATGAAAACGAAGGACCAAACGGCTATGCTGTCCGCTGTATAAAGGGAACGGCAGTATATGCCTACGATACCATAAATGAATGTATGGAAGAGCCGTATTCCTACACCTACCACGATACAACCATTACTACAAGTGGCGATTATACAGTACGCAGGCAGATAGACGGCGATACAGAAAACATCTACAAGTTGCACCTTACATTCTACCCCGCGCTCACAGCAACCATAAGCAGTTTCAGCAACGGTTGCTACGGTGCAAACAACGGCTATGTAGAAGTTAGTGCAGAAGGTGGTTCTAATTCTTACACATATTCTTGGAATACCCCCGACCAGCAGACCGATGCAAGATTGGAAAATGTGGGTGCTGGCGAATATGTTGTAAATGTTACCGATGCTGTCGGTTGTTCGGTTACAGCCTCGAAGACACTTACCGAACCTGAAGAACTTGCAGTCACAATTAATGGCGAAAATCCAAACTGCTATGGAGAAGGAACGACATTAACAGCAAATACAAACGGTGGCACACCAGATTACACTTATACTTGGAACACCAGTGCAACAACTGCAAGCATTTCCGTTTCCCCGACAGCAACTACAACCTATAGACTCACCGTTACCGATGCAAATAGTTGTACAGCAACGGCCTTAATAAATGTAATCGTTCCTTCGCAACTCACGGTTTCAATTTCGGGAGAAACGGCAATCCAATGCTATGGTGAAACAACAGACCTTACCGCTAATGCAAACGGTGGTTCAATGGCAATGGGTTATACATACATTTGGAGTGACAATACAACTGGTCAAAACCTTACAGGAGTTGTTGCAGGAGACTATATGGTCACCGTTACCGATGGTAGTGGATGTACGGCAACAGCGAGCGTAGCAGTTACACAACCCGATGCAGCGCTTACGGCAAACATATCCAACCCGACAAACGTTACCTGCAACGGTGCAAGCAATGGTAGCGCAAGCGTAACTGTCAGCGGAGGAACAACACCATACGCATATCATTGGAGCAACAATGCTGAATCGCAAACGGCATCGGCACTTGTGGCAGGAGACTACAATGTAACAGTTACCGATGCAAACGGTTGTACTGCGACAAGTTCAGTGGCAATTTCACAGCCAGAACAACTAACAGTTTTAATCGATAGCGACAATCCAAACTGTTATGGAGAAGAAACGACATTAACATCAATGGTTAATGGCGGTACTCCAGATTACACCTATACTTGGAACACCAGTGCTGCAACTGCAACTATTACAGTAACGCCAACAGCAACAACAACCTATACACTCACTGTTACCGATGCCAACGGTTGTTCTGTGGAAACATCCCGGATTGTAACTGTTCCTTCACAACTCACGGTTTCAATATCTGGCACCACAGCACTCCAATGTTATGGCGGGGCAACCGACCTTACCGCTAATGCAAACGGTGGTTCGATGGCAATGGGTTATACATACATTTGGAGTGACAATACAACTGGTCAAAACCTTACAGGAGTCGTTGCAGGAGACTATATGGTCACCGTTACCGATGGCAGCGGATGTACGGCAACAGCGAGCGTAGCAGTTACACAGCCCAATGAACTTACAGCAGAAATTACACCAATAGGTTCAATCCTTTGCCCAGGTGGAACATTAAGTAGCCTAAGCACAAGTATCAGCGGAGGAACACAACCATATACTTACCTATGGAATAACGGAGAAACTACAAATAGGCTTTCAGGTCCAGGTGCTGGCACATACAGTCTTACTGTTACCGATGCAAACGATTGTACAATATCTGAAACAATAACAGTCAGCGACCCCATACCAGTTTCTGTTTCGCTTACGGCAGGTAATATTTTATGTCACGGCGGTACAACAAACATTACAAACACAATCTCTGGAGGTTCGGAACCATATATATCGTATGCTTGGAGCAATGGTGCAAGCGTGCAGGATTTGTCAAACATTTCGGCAGGAACTTATTCCGTAACTGTAAAAGACCATTACGGATGTGAGGGAACCGCAACCATAGAAATCACAGAGCCAGATGAACTTACGACAACTCTTTTGGCAACCAGCATCTCTTGTCATGGAGAAACCTCGGATATTAATAACACGGTAGAAGGCGGAACTACGCCCTACACCTATTCATGGAGTACAGGCGCCAGCTCTTTGACTCTCAATGATGTAAGCACAGGAAACTATTTCGTGACGGTAACCGATGCAAATAACTGTTCTGCAACAGCAAGCGTAGCTGTCTCGCAACCGGACGAACTTACGGCAACACTTACGGCAACCGACATTCTATGTCATGGACAGACATCCAATATTACGAACGCAGTTGTGGGCGGTACTTCTCCATACGAATATTCTTGGAGCAATGCAACCTACGAACAGAACCTGTCGGGTGTTGCAGCAGGAACCTACAATGTAACCGTAAGGGATGCAAATGCTTGTACGGCAACGGCAAGTGTGGAAATTATACAGCCGGACGAACTCACCACGTCGCTCAGTGCAGACCCGATCCTCTGCAACGCAGGCACGACTGACATCAGCAATACTGTCGCTGGCGGAACAACACCTTACCAGTATTTCTGGACAGACGATACACACAATCAGAACAACGAGGGCGTAGGCGCAGGAAACTACACCGTGACCGTCCAAGATGCAAACGGCTGTTCGGCGACATCGAGCATAGCCGTTTCACAGCCCAATGCGCTCACAGCCACGCTTTCGGCAACTGAAATCAACTGCCACGGTCAGACTTCCGACATCACCAATACAGTTGCTGGCGGAACAGAGCCATACACCTATCATTGGAGCAACGATGCTGACACGCAGGACCTTGAAGGCGTAGGCGGCGGAGCATATTCCGTAACCGTAACCGACAGCAACGCCTGCACCGCAACCGCCAGCGTAACCGTTGACGAGCCGGCGGAACTGACTTCGGAATTGTCGGCAGGAACTATAGCCTGCAGTGGTGGCACGGCTGACATTACAAATACGGTCAGCGGAGGTACAGAACCGATTACTTACGCTTGGAGCAATAACAGCAACACCCAGAACCTGACTGGGGTTGTCGCTGGAGAATACTCTGTCACCGTCACCGATGCAAAGGGTTGTACCGCAACAGCAAGCGCAGAAATTACCCAGCCCGAAGTCCTTGCCGTGACGCTTAATGCAGGAACAATCGCCTGCCACGGACAGACAACCACAGTCAGCACCGAAGTTGAAGGCGGAACACAACCTTATACTTACACTTGGAACAATGATGCAACAACCGAAAACTTGACCAATGTCGGCGCAGGAACCTATTCGGTAAGCATAACCGATGCCAACGACTGTACAACAAGTTCTGTAGTAACAATAACAGAGCCTAACGAACTTACGGTGACAATTTCCGGTCCTACATCCGTCTGCGAAAACACAACGACGACACTCACAGCAAATGCCCAGGGAGGAACAACTGAATACACTTATTCGTGGAACACCAGCGCAACCACAAACTCGATAACAACGCCGACAATCACGACAGAAACGCCTTATTCGGTAACTGTTACCGATGCTAACGGCTGTACCGCTTCGGAGGGTGTAACCGTCGTAGTGGGCGACACGCCTGGAATCACAATTTCAGATGTAACGCCAATCTGCGTAGGCGGCAGCACCATACTGCAGGCGAATGTATCCAATGCAGGAACCGACTACACAGTCGAATGGTCGGCAAGCCCGACAAGCGGAGCAGGCCTGCCGGACAACCTTGCAACCGATGCAATCACCGTAACGCCTACCGAGGCAGGAGCTTACACATATACTGTCAGCCTTACTGCAACATCGTGCAGCGACGGCCAGCCGTTCGAGAGCACCGCAAATGCAGCACTTACTGTAAATCCGTTGCCTGATGTAGAAATCATAAACAATGCAGATACAACCGAGCTTACCTGTAATATTACAGAAATATCACTAACTGCGACAGGCGGAACAACCTACCAGTGGTCGAACGGTACGGCAAGCGCAACAGCAAGCATCACAGCGCCCGAAACCTACACCGTTACAGTTACGGATGACAACGGATGTACCAATGCAGAAAGCATTACGCTCACGCAGGATGTAACAGCTCCTACGGTAACCATAACCAACACGACGGGAACAGAATTGCTTACCTGCACGACTACTGCGATAAATGTTCTTGCGGAGGGAACAGGCACATCATACCTGTGGTCTAACGATACAACTACGGCAACAAATACATTCACGGAAGGCGGAATCTACACTGTAACAGCAACCGCCGGCAACGGATGTACAAGCACCGCAGACATCCAGATTACGCCTAACTCCGATGCACCTGCATTAAGCATAACCAACAATACTGGCGAAACCATCCTTACCTGCTCACTGACATCGATAATCGTTACGGCAGAAGGAAGCGGCTCATCCTACGAATGGTCCAACGGAGCGACAACGGCGGAAACCACGCTTACCGAGGCAGGCACATATACCGTAACCACAACCGCGGCAAACGGCTGTACCGCTTCAACACAGATTGCAATCACCACCAACCTTGAAGCACCGGAAATCATCGCGACTGCAACCGACAGCACTATCTGCCAGGGCTCTAGCACAACCCTTACTGCAAGTGGCGGAAGTTCCTACACATGGGCGCCCGAAACAGGCCTGCCAAGTACAGTCGGCGCAACCCTCACCGCAACCCCGACCACAACCACTACATACACAGTGACCGGCATAGGCGCAAACGGCTGTGCGGGAAGCGGAAATGTTGTCATAACGGTCAATATACCGACATCGTCGGATTTTACCCAGACCGCATGCGAATCATACGAGTGGAACGGCATGACCTATACCGAAACTGGCGACTACGAGCAGACATTGACAAATGCCAATGGTTGCGATAGCGTTGTAACATTGCATTTGACAATTAATCAGCCGCTGGCTGAGCGTGTCGAAGTCACGGCTTGTGAATCCTACGAGTGGAACGACAGCGTTTACACCGCAAGCGGCGATTATCAGCATACATTTACCGCTGCCAACGGATGCGACTCGGTTGTAACCCTCCACCTTACAATCAACCAGCCCACCGAAAGCAACGACACTGTAACAGCCTGCGGCAGCTACGAGTGGAACGGTACTACCTACACCGAAAGCGGAAACTATCAGTTCACAATGCCTGAAGCCAACGCCAATGGCTGCGACTCGGTTGCAAACCTGTACCTGACTATCAACCAGCCGACCGAAGGCAACGACACGGTTACAGTATGCAACAGCTACGAGTGGTACGGACAGACCTACACCGAAACAGGCGACTATGTACATACATTGCAAAGCGTCAACGGATGCGACTCGGTTGTAAATCTGCACCTTACAATCAACAGCAGTACAGCAGGCGAGTTTGCCGACCAGATGTGTTCTGGCGTGCCGTATGAGTACGAGGGACAGGCATTCACTGAGGCAGGAACATACCATGTTACGCTTGTCAGTGCCAACGGCTGCGACAGCATTGTAAACCTCACGCTTACATATTCGAACAGCTGCGGTGGAATAATTTCGGGCGTCATCACCGATGCGGGCACGGATGAGGCGATTCCTAACGCAAGAGTCACCGTTGGAAACCAGGTGACAAGGACGGATAACAACGGCGGATATTCGCTTGAAGTTGTTCGCGGGCCAATGTCGCTGAGAGTTTCGGCGGAGGAATACGCATCCTACTACGAAGCAATCGACATCCAGTCGGATACAGTACGCAACATAGCGCTGTACAAACCTGAGATTTCAATGGATATCGACAGCATTTCGGTGACTTCGTATCCATACCTTGCACAGAACGACTCCATAACCATAACTAATACAGGCAACACGGCACTGGTATGGAGTTCCGTAACCGACTACGGAGGTCTTGCTCTGCTTCCATACGACGAGGAAACACACCGGCGCAGGAATTCCAGGGCACTCTGGGACAGCATACATACATTCTCAACGCAGTTCAACGCAGAGCAGGCAATCGCAACAGACGGCTTCTTCATCTACACGTCGTCGTGGCAAAGACCGGGCGAGTTCAACCGCTACACGCCTGACGGCGAGTACATAGAAACCTTCTACATTGAGAATGTCGGCATGATTAGGAACCTGTCATACGACGGAACCTACTTCTACGGCACGGAGGCTACCAACATCATCTTCAAGCTCGACCTGGACAACCAGAC
>JAFZLK010000112.1 GCA_017551515.1 Bacteroidales bacterium
CAAGCCGAGCGTGTCAATCACTGGCGGCGGGGAAATCTGCGAAGGCACTAGCGTCACGCTGACAGCTACGAGCGGACACAGCGGCTACTCGTGGGAGAAGCTGAGCGGCCAGTCGGGCACAGCCAGCGGTAACACCTATGCACTCGGCACCCTAACGACCGCCAGCAACACATACCGCGTAACTGCTACCGGCACTAACAGCTGTACGAACACTGCGACTGCTAGCGTAACAAAGAAGGACAAGCCGAGCGTAAGCATAGACGGTACGACCCCGATCTGTAGCGGCGAGACTTTGACCCTCACAGCGACGAGTGGTCACGGCAGCTATGCATGGAGCAACGGCACGGCAACAGCAGGTACGCAGGGCACAGGCTCGAACGTCCACAAGTACACTGTCGGCACCATCACATCTGGCGGCACATACAGCGTAACAGCAACCGGCAGCAACGGCTGTTCCAATACGGCGTCGAAGGCTATAACGGTTAATCCAATTCCTGCACCATCTATTTCAAGTACCTATACAGAACTTACTTGCTCTCGCACAAGCATAACGCTTACAGCAACAGGCGATGGAGGAACATTCTCATGGTCTGGCGGTGGAACTGGTACAACAAATACTGTAAGCTTAGCAGGTGAATATACTGTTACCGAAACCAAAAACGGTTGTTCTGGAACATCTGACGAATATGAGATAACATCAAATACTGAACATCCAACGGTTTCTGTAACAGGTACAAACGAAATCTGCCTTGGAGAATCAACAACATTGGCGACAACGATCAATGCAAACTATACATACTTGTGGTCCAACACAGTTACAACATACAATAATCCTGTGACACCAGATGCTACAACAACATATACAGTTACCACTACAGATAGCAGAAACGGTTGTGAAACAACAGGACAGCGAATAGTTACAGTCAACACTCCAATTGTTGCAAACGCATCTGCTTATGATTATATCTGGAAGGGAGGAACAACAGATTGGAATACCGCTTCTAACTGGTATATGTATAGCGCAGGAACATATTATGTAGCCTCTGTAATGTCAGAAACGCCAAAGAACTATTACGTAGGTACTGGCGAACGATGTCTTCCTTCTAATCAGTGGCCAACACTTAGTGCAGTAGCAACAGTCGGTAATGTAACGATAGATGGTGGTTCTGTAATTGTTCCCGATGGCAAGACATTGAGGATTGCTGGTTCTGTAAGCGGAGCTATCACGGCACGGAATGGTAGTACAATCGAGCTTGTTGGTAGCAACAACCAGACTTTTAGTGATGCACAGTCCTTCTATAATGTAACATTCAACAAGGATGGTGCAAACGCGATAACAGCTACTGGCGGAATTAATATTAACGGTGATGCAATCTTCAGAAAGGGTATTGTAACCGGTAATGTAACCTTCGGCAGCGATGCAACTTCAACAGGCGCAAACCTCAACTCTTATATTGATGGTATGGTTACCAAGAATGGCGGAGCAACAGACTTCGTATTCCCGACAGGTAACAGCGGAGTGCTTGGTACAGTAAAGGCTACTGGTACAGGAACGACATCGGTATCCTTCAGTAATGCTGCGGCAACAGGTGGCATTTCAGACTTGCCACGCTGGTGGAACAGCAACGACATGTGCGGCGAACCTCGTTTCAACCATGTAAGTAACTTTGAGTACTGGGAGATAAGCAATGCAAGCCAGCTTACCAATGTAACACTTACTTCGATTGGCGCATCCGATGTACATTTCAACTCGCAATCTGCAGAATATGAAGCTGGTTACATATCGGCAGCAGTGCATCATAACAACTGCTGGGATAATGTAGGTGGTTCTGCTTATGTAAGTGCAACTCACGATACCTTGTATGTCAGTGGAGCAACAATACCTGCAAACGGTCGTTCCGGTGGCAAGGAGGTAACTTTCGGTTCTACCGAGCATAGCACCTTGTTGCCTATTGAACTCCTCTCGTTCACCGCTACCTGCAACGGCAAGTATGCAGAACTTGCTTGGTCAACCGCTTCTGAACGCAACAACGACTACTTCATTCTCGAACGCTCCGACGATGCAATCAACTTCACCGAGGTTGCACGTGTAGCTGGAGCAGGCAACTCGATCGAGCAGTTGGACTACACCTATAATGATTATGGCATCCACGGTGGCGACAACTACTACCGCCTTGTTCAGGTTGACTATGATGGTACCCGTACAGTATCGGAAATCGTTGTTGCAACTTGCGTAGAATCAGAGGTTGGTGAACCCGATGTTCAGGCATACCCGAACCCGTTCAACGGAGAACTTACCATTGAACTTGATAACTTCGACAATCGTCCTGCTCGCATCGAGGTTTACGATATGCTTGGCAAGTTGATTGTATTCGAAAAGGTAGGTGAACCGCAGAACAGCTATGAGATGATTATGAATCTCAGCAATCTGCCACCTGCAGCATACACAATAAGGGTTAGCACAGCGGATTTTGTAATCAACAAACAGGTTGTAAAACAATAAAATAATGTGGTTTCGTAGGGGTATGGTTATAAACCTACCCCTACAGGAAAACCACATTGAATCCTTAAATTCTAGAATTGTTAAATTATTCATACCTTTGCACATAAAAATTATTGTTCTAGTATTCATCCATGAAAAATTTTAAAGCGATATTATTTTTATTTTGCATCATTCCGATGTTTTTGGAATCGTGCGACAGAAGCGATTTGACAGGTTATCGCAAGACAAAAACAGAAGTACATTACAAGTTTGAAAAGGAAAATCCAGGAGCCATTCAGCCTGTAGTCGGTGATGTGCTTTTTGCAGAAATGGAAGTCAAATTCGAGGATTCGGTGCTTTTTTCCAATTACGGCAATCCGCAACGTATTTTGTTGGTTGAGGAACCAAAATTTGCAGGTGACCTTAACGAAGGCCTCCTTATGATGCATCGTGGCGACATTGCCAATTTCGCATTGTGGGCAGATACTTTGGTTAATAATGGAATAGAAATGCCTTTGTCATACAAACAAGGAACAGGGCAGAGGATGCATTATAGGATTGCCTTGCATGAGATTGTCTCGCAGAAGGACTTGCAGAACGAGCAGAACCAGATGATGGCACAACTTGAATATGCACGGCAGAACGAAAGAAACTTCATTGCCAAATATGTTGAGGATAAGAAAATTGAGCAAGATAGTTGCGAGAACGGAATGTACATTCTTTTCAAGAAGCAAGGCGAAGGCAAAAGTTTGGAAAATGGAGAAACAATTACCTTCGACTTTATGATGCGGACATTGGACGAGGTGCTGATTAACACTAATGTTGAAAATATTGCCCGTGAAAACGGCATTTACAATCCTGAAATAATCTACGAAAAAGCACAGTGTGTTGTCGGAGCAGACGATGTGCTTCCTGCATTGAACTATGCATTCCCGAAGATGAAGCACGGAGACGAAGTAAAGTTGATTGTGCCGTCAAAACTTGCTTACAAGGATTTTGGCTGGCAGGGCATTCCGCCATACACTCCGTTAATTTTTGAATTGACCGTTGACTAGTCTTTGAAATCAGCAATGAAAGATTTCTTCGCAAAGCATAAATTCCTGCTGCCAGACCTGATAGTCATAATCTTTGCGTTTGCACTGTATGGCAATACTATAATGTTCGACTATGCATTTGATGATGCAGTAGTTGTTGAATACAATGTGTTTACACAGAAAGGCATAAAGGGTATTCCAGAGATTTTCAGTTACGACACTTTTGTCGGCAGTACGCTCAACCAGTTGCCCGACAAGGATGCCGACGAGGTTCAGGCAAACATGAAGGAACTGGCTGGCGGTAGGTATCGCCCGCTTTCGGTGGCTATGTTGGCACTGGAAGTCGAGATTTTCGGCTCAAACCGTCCGCATATAAGCCATTTTATAAATATTCTGCTGTACATTATTACTGCAATGACATTGTACCGCTTGCTTGTGTATCTGTTCAATACTAAATTTGGCGAAAAGTCAACCGAGAAATGGTATTTTTCTGTTCCTTTCATTGCAATACTCCTGTTTTTGGCACATCCTATACATACCGAAGTCGTTGCAAACATCAAGAGCCGCGACGAAATTATGGCTTTGCTCGGAGTGGTGCTAGCGACAAAATACACATTCAGGTATTTGGACAGAAACAAGTTCTGGTATCTGCTTATTTCGTTCTTCTGGATGCTTTTTGCTGTGTTTTCAAAGGAAAATGCGGTTACATTCCTTGCGCTTATTCCTATTACAGTCTATTATTTTACAAATCACAGCATCAAGCGAAATCTGATAACGGTAATTCCGCTGTTTGTCGCCTGTGTGATATTTTTTATTGTAAGAGGCTGGGCAGTGGGATTTTATTTTTCAAAGGAAGAAACCGTTCCTCTTTTGCTTAACGACCCATTCCTTTACGCAAGTACATCAGGCAAATACGCGACTATTTTCTATACGTTGTGGATATACATTAGGCTGCTGATTTTCCCGCATCCGCTTACTTGGGACTATTATCCATGTCATATTCCGATAATTGGCGTGTGGGATGTTCGTGCGATATTGCCGTTCTTGTTGTATCTGGCGATGGGGCTGTATGCCGTGTATGGGCTGATAAAAAAACGTGATTTGCTGTCGTATTGCATTTGGGCTTATCTTATTCCGCTGTCTATAGTGTCGAACTTGTTTTTCGTTATAGGAGCATTCATGGCGGAAAGGTTTGCTTTCATGTCATCGGTGGCTTTCTGCATACTTTTGGCATGGCTGTTTGTCGAAAAGATTCCAAAGTGGACAAAGAAACCGTTGGTTGTGCCGATGTTGGCTGTAATCGTTCTAATATTGTCGCTTTATACCTACAAGACAGTAACGCGCAACGAGGTTTGGCGCGATAATGTTGAACTTTTTAGCAAGGATGTGAACCCCAATTCCATAAAAAGTACGCTTCATGCTGGTGGCGCGTATTTGGGAATCGCAACTTCGCCCGGTGTGATGTACAATGCCGAGGAGCATAACAAGAATTGCCTTATTGCCAAGAAATGGCTGGAACGTTGCATCGAACTTGACCACACTATGGCCGATGCTCATCGCGATTTGGGTAGGGCATGGGAGCAACTTGACTATGGAGTGCATGTGCTTGAGGCTCTTAGCAACTACAGGGTGGCGTTGGTCTATTGTCCCGACGAGAACAACAGGGATATTGTTAAATACAAGATTCAGAATACAGTAAATCAGTTGCTCCTTACAAATATGCTCAAGGATTATCCAACCGAATCTTTGCTTGCCGAACTTGAAATGATAAATGCAGTTGCTCCTGATATTGCCGAAGTGTATTATTGTGAGGCTGTTATTTTCGGACAGATACAGAAGAAAGACGAAGAGGCGATAGGAAAATTCAACCGTGCCCTGCAATATGGTTATGCCGATACTGCATCGTTGTACTACAATATGGCGGTTTCGTACAGGCACATGAAAGATTTCGATACGGCATTGAAATATCTTGAAAAAGCGGACAAATGTTCTCCCGACAGTCCGCAGGTTCTTCGCACTATCAGCGTTACCTATTCGGATATGGGAGATGAGGAGAATGCACAGTTATACGATGAAAAACTTCGTAGGTTACAGGTTCTGCAAAGTGGTAATGTGCCGTATCTCCTTACAAATTAAATGATACAAACTTGCCCCTAAGAGAACAACCAAGTTGAATCCATTGAATCTTTGAATCATTATTTCGTCTTTCCATTTTTTATTTGTATAGCCCAATATTGTGAATTTGTCTAATAAAGTTTAGGGAAATTTATATGGGATATGAGCAACAAATAATAATTGATTAATTTTGCATCCTTTATTTTTGTAGGTATATTGTATGAATTTGAGTAGTTCTGACATACATTTGCGGATGGCAGGAGATTATGCGGTTTATAAATCTAAAATCGTATATCTATTTTTCTTATTGCTATTGTCTGTCGGAACGGTATGGGGGCAAAATGTAATAGAAAACAGTACTTCGGAAAATAACCATCTTGAAAGAGATATACAGCAGACACGGGCGGCTAGCACCTTTACTGAAGGTTTTGAGTCGGGTGTTAGCAGGTGGGAAATTACTCATAACGACACTCAATATAATAGATGGATATGGTCGCGAAATACTAGTCAAAAACATAATGGAAATTACAGTCTTGGTGCTCCGAATGCTTTTGGTCCAACAAATAAGATTACAAATGCAAAAGTACAATTGGATTTTAGTGCGTATTCTGATATAAAATTGACATTTTCCTATAAGAATCCCTCAATGTCTTCATATCCTTATACATGGTATGACACTTTGAGAATTGTTGCAGAGAAAGTAAATGGAAATGAGGAGGTTGTGTGGTCTTCAAACAACAGTACTGGTTGGAAAAATGTCACAAATCTGGTCATTCCTAGTGGTACAAAGTATATAATATTTCGAGCTAAGAATAAGCAAGGAGGAGGCGTATACATTGACGATGTGTCTATTACATATAATTGCTCGACACCAAGTTTAACACTTACAAACTTAAGCAATCAAACAATATGTGTGGGAGAATCTGTTACTTTAAATCCAAATCCCACAAGCAATGGAGAGGTTTCGTATAGTTGGAGCGATGGCACAACAGGTTCTACACTTCAAGCAACTGCTTCAGGAACATATAGAGTTATAGTAACTTCCACAATTGGAACATGCACAACATCAAGAAATACAAGTGCAACAATAACCGTTAATACTCCTGTGATAGAAAACGTTTCGTCATACGATTACATTTGGCGTGGAGCAACTAGTGCATATTGGAGTACAGCATCAAACTGGTATGTTTACAATAATGGATATTCCGTAGCGACATCGGTTCCTACAATAGATAAGAATATATACATAGGACCCTCGTCTCAATGTGTATCTAATACAAGATGGCCAACGTCAAATACTGCAACTACTGCAAGTGCAAAGAACATAACGGTAGCATCTGGTGCAACGCTTACAATTCCTGCAAACAAGACACTAAACATTGCTGGTTCAATAACAAACAACGGCACATTCACGGCAAATGTCAGCAGCACCGTGGTATTCAAAGGCGATAACGACCAAACAATAACAGGTGCTATGACATTTGGAAAAGTGGCTTTCAATCAAACTGTTGAAGGAAATAAAATTACAGCATCAAGCGGCATTACAGTAAATACATCTGCAACGTTCACAAAAGGTGTTGTAGTTGGCGATATGGCATTTGCCCGCAATGCAACGGTAAGTGGTGCGAATACTTTGAGTTTTGTCGATGGCAAGGTCACAAAGGTGATGAAAGATGATGAAGAGTTCCAATTTCCGACAGGCAAAGGAACCCAGTTCGCTCGGTTCGATGCGGCAGCAAGCAATAACGCGGAAGTGTCGGTACGTTACAATCTAGGTGTAAGAGCCGATGACGGAATACAGATGCCTGACTGGTGGGAGCATGGAGGCAATATGGGCAGTGGCGATAACAAGTTGGATCATGTTTCCGA
Organism: Bacteroidales bacterium; assembly: GCA_017551515.1. Classification (GTDB taxonomy): domain Bacteria; phylum Bacteroidota; class Bacteroidia; order Bacteroidales; family ML635J-15; genus Bact-19. Next base: position 7,501 of record JAFZLK010000112.1, read on the forward strand.
TCGCGAACATTGGTTGGTAAGTTCATCGGCAGACCTTTCGTCAGTTACCTTGAACTGGTCTGATGGAAGCGACGTTCATAGTTTTGAATCTGATGAAGATCTTTCAAAGATGCGTGTAGCGTATGCAGATAAGGGCGGTTTTGCGTGGACTAATGCCGGAGGTACAGCAAGCGGTACATGGAATGGCAGTGGTTCTATTTCGGCTACGGCTAATGTGCGCGGAACTCGGGCTGCTGATTCTGAAAGGTTCTTTACTTTTGCATCTACTGACCGAAGTAACCTTTTGTTACCTATCGAATTGCTTTCGTTCAAGGCAATATGCAACGGTAGGTCAGCAAAACTGGAATGGACAACCGCTTCCGAACGCAACAACGAATACTTTGTAATTGAGCGTTCCGACGATGCAGTCAATTTCACCGAAATCGCTCGTTTGGCTAGTGTAGGAAACTCAATTAAGCAGATTGACTACTCATACAACGACTATGG
>JAFZLK010000113.1 GCA_017551515.1 Bacteroidales bacterium
GAAGAAAAGTCTTCATTCAAGACTTTTTAAAGGCACATAATCCACTGAAAAACAAATAGTTCAAGCACTTATTAGGTCTCTTTTTGACTATTATAGCTTTTTAAAGGCCTTTTCAGGTCTCTTTTTGACTATTACACCCAATTTTGTTTAGAACAACGCTTTCCCTGTCATTTCCTTCGGCTGTTCCAAATCCATGAGTTTTAGGATGGTTGGAGCTACGTCGGCAAGTATTCCATTGCTTACTGTTTTAACCTTGTCGGAAATGATAATGCATGGCACGGGATTGAGCGAATGTGCTGTGTTTGGTGTTCCATCTGGATTTACGGCATTGTCGGCATTGCCGTGGTCGGCGATGATGACAACGTTGTAGCCGTTCTTGCGGGCGGCTTCAACAACTTCGCCAATGCACTTGTCAACATCAACGACGGCTTCTTCGATTGCCTTGTAAACACCTGTGTGTCCGACCATATCACCGTTGGCAAAGTTTACAACTATGAGGTTGTGTTCGTTCTTGTTGATCTCGGAAACAAGGTTGTCTTTAACTATGAACGCGCTCATTTCGGGTTGCAGGTCGTAGGTGGCGACTTTGGGCGAGGGGATGAGTATGCGCTTTTCGCCTTCGAACTCGGTTTCTCGTCCGCCGTTGAAGAAGAAGGTCACATGTGCGTACTTTTCTGTTTCGGCTATGCGTAGTTGCTTCAGTCCGTTGCGTGAAATTATTTCGCCCAGAGTGTTTTGCGGATATTCCTTGCCGTAGATTACGTTTACGCCCTTGAAATTCTCGTCGTAGCAGGTCATAGTGTAGTATTTGAGCGGAATTGTGTGCATTCCTTCTTCTGGAAATTCCTGCTGGGTGAGGGCGGTGGTTATCTGGCGAAGTCTGTCTGTGCGGAAGTTGAAGCAGATAACAACATCATCTGGCTGTATGGTAGTGAGCGGTTTGCCGTTGCCGTTAACCATTACTATCGGCTTAATGAATTCATCGGTAACGCCTTCGTCGTAGGATTTCTGCATCGATGCAATTATGTCGGTTGATTTTTCGCCAATTCCGCTTACCATCAGGTCGTAGCCGAGTTTTATACGGTTCCAGCGCTTGTCGCGGTCCATTGTGTAGTAGCGACCTACGAGCGATGCCAATTTCACTGCCGACTTGCTATCCGACATGTAGTCAACAATGCCTTTTACGAATCCGATTCCGCTCTTGGGGTCGGTGTCGCGTCCATCTGTGAGGGCGTGTACGAAAGTGCGTTTGCAACCTTTCATGTCTGACATTTTTATCAATGCTTCGAGGTGCTTGTCCGACGAGTGTACGCCACCGTTGGAGACAAGTCCGAGCAGATGAACCTGCTTGCCGTTCTTAATGGCGTAGTCGAAGGCTTCGTTTAGCTTTTCGTTCTTGAAGAACTCTCCGCTTGCAATGGCGTTGTTGATGCGTCCGTAGTCCTGATATACGATTCGTCCTGCGCCAATGTTTAGGTGTCCCACTTCCGAATTGCCCATCTGACCATCTGGCAGACCTACATTCTCGCCGCAGGCAAGCAGTTGCGAGTTTGGATATTGCTTTAGAAAATTGTGGTAGTTTATTGTTTTAGCCGAGTCAATTACATCTGCTTTGTCGTGCTTCCCTATTCCCCATCCGTCAAGTATCATGAGGAGGGCTTTCTTGTTTTCGTTCATTTTTCTTGAATTTTTAAGTTGCGAAGATAATAAAAATATGCGTTTATCTGTTTGCGAAAATTTTGGTCATTATATCGAAACTTGTCTATGAACATCGTCTCTAAAAAATACCATAAATAACATTTTTCTAATTGCCTCTTGAATATCAGAGTGTTGTCAATGGTTCTTGTAATAAATCCAAAGATAAAATTGCTAAATTTTGTAACAAATCCAAAGATAAAATCTGGATTTTTTGTAACAGATCCAAAGATAGTTTTGTGTCTGATTCTTGATTTTCGTCATCAAAATTGGTCTTGCTCGTTTTATAACTTTGCCTTATTTGTTAATAATGTTTAAGTCCGTCCTTCGATTTTTTTCCGTAGTTTTGCGCACCTAAAATAGTTTCCGATGACCAAGAAAGATACAGAAACACCGCTGATGAAGCAGTACTACGAAGTGAAACGCAAGCACCCCGATGCAATTCTTTTATTTAGGGTGGGCGATTTCTACGAAACCTTTGGCGATGATGCGGTTGTGGCGAGTAAAATTCTTGGCATAACGCTTACCCAGCGTGCAGGCGCTCCGCTTGCGGGCGTTCCATATCATGCAATCGATACCTATTTGCCTCGGCTTGTGCGTGCTGGTCAGCGTGTGGCTATTTGCGAACAGCTTGAAGATCCAAAGACTGCCAAAACCATTGTGAAGCGTGGCATTACCGAATTGGTAACTCCGGGCATAACAATGGACGATAATGTGCTTGAGCAGAAGGAAAATAATTTCCTTGCAAGCATTTACTACGACAAAAAGATTTACGGCATATCTTTCCTTGATATTTCAACTGGTGAATTCCTTGTCTCACAAGGAACTCGTGAATACATAGATAAGCTAATCCAAAACTTTAAGCCCAAGGAAGTTATATTCGAGAAAAACCAGAAGACGGAAATATTGGAAAACTTCCGCGAGCTTCCAGCAACATACGATCTTCCCGATTGGATGTTTACCGAGGAAAATGCTTTCGAGAAACTTACTAAGCAGTTCAATGCCAAGTCACTCAAAGGTTTTGGGGTAGAGCAATTTAAGGTTGGAGTTGTCGCTGCTGGTGCTATAATCGATTACCTTGAATATACCAAGCACGATTGTTGCGAACACATAAAGAACCTTGCTCGTATCGATGAAGACAAATATGTTTGGCTTGACAAGTTTACAATTCGCAACCTTGAACTTTTTGACTCGGGATACGAAAACGGAAAAAGTCTGATAAATGTCATCGACAGTACTCAGACAGGAATGGGAGGTAGGTTGCTAAAACGTTGGTTGTCATTGCCTCTGAAAAATGTGGCGGAAATCAACGAGCGACTGAATGTGGTTGAGTACTTGATAAAGAACAATGAAGTTTGCAATAGCATTTCGTCACAGCTGTCAATGGTTGGCGATATTGAGCGTTTGGCTTCAAAAGTGGCAGTGATGCGGGTAAATCCGCGCGAAATGCTTCAATTGAAATATTCTCTCGATGCCATTGAACCGATAATCAAGGTTTGCAAGGAGTCGAAAATTCCCGAAATGCAAGTCATCGGTGAGAAAATCTACGATTGCGCTGAACTGCGTGATAAAATTGGCAGTTATCTTAATCCCGAATGTCCCAACATGCTCTCGAAGGGCAATGTGATAAAAAGTGGTGCAAATGCTGAACTCGATGAACTGCGAAGCATTTCGAATGGTGGACGAAACTATCTCAACGACCTTGAACGCCGTGAAAGCCAGCGGACAGGAATCCCTTCATTGAAGGTAAGTTACAACAATGTTTTCGGTTATTATTTCGAAGTGCGTAATACTCACAAGGACAAGGTTCCGCCTGAGTGGACGCGCAAGCAGACGCTTGTAAGCGCCGAGCGATACATCAACGAGGAACTTAAGGAGTACGAGGAAAAAATCCTCGGTGCCGAAGAAAAGATTTCAGCAATTGAATCGCGACTGTTTAACGAACTTATTGCTTTTGCAACGACGCAAATAGGTAAGGTACAGGTAAATGCTGGACTTATTGCTCGTCTCGATTGTTTGCTTTCGTTCGCAAAGGATGCCGTGCAGAACAATTATTGCCGTCCGGAGGTTAATGAGGAAAACATAATCGACATAAAGGATGGTCGTCATCCTGTGATAGAGAAGCAGTTGAAGTTTGGAGAACCATACATTTCAAACAATGTTTTCCTTGATGACAAGACCCAGCAGATAATGATGATTACCGGACCTAACATGTCTGGTAAGTCGGCGTTGCTACGCCAGACTGCGCTGATATGCATTATGGCGCAGATTGGTAGTTATGTGCCTGCTCAGAAAGCAACGCTTGGAATAGTCGACAAGATTTTTACCCGCGTTGGCGCATCCGACAACATTTCGATGGGTGAATCTACTTTCATGGTCGAAATGACAGAAGCTGCAAGCATAATGAACAACCTCTCTGACCGTAGCTTGATACTTCTCGATGAACTAGGTCGTGGCACAAGTACCTACGATGGTATTTCAATAGCATGGGCAATAGCCGAATACATACATGAACATTCGAAGGCAAAGACCTTATTTGCTACTCATTACCATGAGCTTAACGAAATGGAGAAGGATTTCAAGCGTATAAGGAACTACAATGTTTCGGTGCAGGAATCTGGCAACAAGGTTATTTTCCTTCGTAAACTGCAGCCGGGTGGAAGCGAACATAGCTTTGGTATTCATGTTGCAAAGATGGCTGGAATGCCAAAGTCGATTGTATATCGCGCAAACAAGATTTTGGAACAACTAGAAGCGGCGGGAAGTGATGTAAACGGTGTCGCAAATGTCGGAAAACCAGTTGATAACATTGCTCAGAACCGTGACGGTTACCAGTTGAGTTTCTTCCAGTTGGACGATCCTGTGCTTTCGCAAATCAAGAAGGAACTTATGAATCTTGACATTGACCGACTAAGTCCGCTCGAAGCACTCAACAAATTGAACGAAATAAAGAAACTCGCTGGAGCAAAATAGGGTTATGCCTTGTGTTTCAGATGCTGAAACAAGTTCAGCAGGTGGGGGGAAATGAATGATTACTGCTGATTATAAAAGTATTTGCCTTCCTTTTTGTCATTCTGAATTTATTTCAGAATCTGAAAAGGGAAGGGTTGTTTGATTATAGAAACGGATGCTGAAACAAGTTCAGCATGACTGTAGGGGAGAGAGGCTTCTTTTCTATTTTCTAAAAACCTCAACCGCCTTGTCGAATATTCCAGTAAGGTAGGCGAGTGTCATTCCGTAGTTTGAAATTGGTATGCCAGCATCAACAGCAGGTTTCAGACGGTTCATCAGCTGTTTGCGTGTCACCATGCACCCTCCGCATTGTATTACCATCGCAAAGTCGGTAATTGGTTCCGGAATGCTGTCAAGTCCTGCTACAAATGTGAAATCCAATTGCTTGCCAGTGAATTTGCGCAGTCCGTTTGGAATCTTTACGCGACCAATATCTTCGCACGATACATGGTGACTGCAACTTTCAAGCATCAGAATTTTATCACCATCCTTTATGTTTGAAATATGTGGTGTGCCTTTGAGGTAGTTTGCAAAATCGCCTTTGCTACGGGCAAGTACAATCGAAAAACTTGTTAGCGGTACATCATTCGGAATCATGTCCTTTACCTTGTGGAATACTTGTGAGTCGGTTATTGCAAGGCGTGGCTTTATACCACGGCGGAAGAACTCTTCGACCTCAGTGTCCTGGATTACAAATACCATGCAGTGGTTGTCAAGGCAATCGCGCAGAACCTGAACTTGCGGAAGAATCATTCGTCCTTGTGGTGCTTCGCTGTCTATTGGCGTTATTAACAGTACAATATCATTCTTTTCTACGATGTCGCCAAGCAGAGAGCCGAATGTCCATGTGTTTTCGGGAGCGATTTGCTTTATTGTGTCAAAGACAAGCGAAACCATCTCGCGATTTTTTGTGGTGAAGTTGATTACAGGGACTTCGAATTCATTTTCGATGCTTGTTTTCAGACTGTTGTCCAAAGGAGTGATGTCCGATTTGTTGTGTATTATGAAATAAGGAGTTTTTAGTGCGTTCAGTTTGCCAATGAGTTCGCGTTCCTGTTCGCCGAATTCGTTGTTTGAAATCACAATTATTGCCATGTCGATAATGTTGATGGTATCTAGTGATTTCTGAACTCGTAATTGTCCGGTATCGCCTTCGTCATCAATGCCTGCAGTGTCGATGAAAATAACGGGGGCGTAACCCAATATTTCGTACGAGCGTTTTACAGGGTCGGTGGTCGTTCCCTTAAGGTCGGAAACTATTGAAATGTTTTGCCCTGACAGACAGTTTATTAATGAGGATTTTCCAGCGTTTCGTCTTCCGTATATTCCAATGTGTGGCTTGTTGTCTTTTCCTTGTTTCATCACGAAAATATTATGAGCATGAGAATGCAAAGATAATTAAAGATAACAAAAAAATGCGGACAATTTTGCCCGCATTTTTGTGTATAAAGCGAATCGCTTATTTCTTGAAGTATCTGTTGTATAGACCTTCGAAAGCTTTTCCGTGACGAGCTTCGTCGCGAGCCATTTCGTGAACTGTGTCGTGGATTGCATCAAGGTTGTTCTTCTTTGCGCACTTAGCCAATTCGAACTTACCTGCGGTTGCACCAAATTCGCAGTCAATTCTCCACTTCAGGTTCTTTTCGGTCGAAGCAGTCATGTTAGGATCGCATTCCGAACCGAGGAGTTCTGCAAACTTAGCAGCATGTTCTGCCTCTTCGAAAGCTGCCTTTTCCCAGTAAAGACCGATTTCCGGATAACCTTCGCGGTGTGCTATTCTAGCCATGCAGAGGTACATACCAACTTCGGAGCATTCGCCTGTGAAGTTAGCCTTCAACTGTTCAACAATAAATTTCTTGTCTTCTGGTGAGCAAGCGTCGAGATTCATGCCAACGCCAAAAACATGTTCAGCTGCCAATGGAGCGTCAGCCTGCATTTCCTTGAACTTGCTTCCTGGAACCTTGCAAACTGGGCATACAAAATCTTCGGGCATACTTTCGCCTTCATAAACATAACCGCAAACCGGGCATACAAATTTTTTCTTCATCGTCTATTCGTTTTTTATAAGTTATTTCACTATTTAATTACAATTGTGGTGTCCGCAACCTTCGTGGTGATGTTCTCCGCATCCCTCGTGGTTGCAGCAGGCACCTTGTCCGCACACTTCTCCGTTGAGGAATCTCAGCACGGCTTCATCTGTCTTGCCACCGCATCCGTTGAAAACGCCGATTCCGCACGATTCGAGCATTGCAACAGCACCACCGCCGATTCCACCGGCAAGCATCACATCTACTTCCTTTTCGAGAAAAGTGTGGATGATGTTGGACTTGCACCCGCAACCTTCAGGCGAATCCAACTTTTCCTTGCTGATTATGGTCTTGGTTTCTTCGTCAACCTTGAATATAGTGAAATATTCGCAATGTCCGAAATGCTCGTCAACCATGTCGCCTTCGCGAGTGGGGACTGCTATATTGAAAATCATGTCGTTTTGTGTTTTAGTCGAGTACCAATGATGGAGTGTTGTAGGTTCTGCCAGCGAGTTCCTGATCGAGCATATACAAAGCGCGAGCATCGCCGCCGAAAAGTTCCATCTTGCTGATGAGGTCGTTAGCGTTCTTTTCTTCTTCGCCCTGTTCCTTAATGAACCACTGGAGAAGTTCCATTGTTCTGTAATCCTTTGCCTTTGAAGCTTCAGCGTAAATGTTGTCGATGAGTGAGGTAACATACTTTTCGTGTTTCAAAGCTTCCTTCAGCGGATCCATGAAAGTCTTGTACTTCTTGTCCGGCTGGTCGATTGCAAGCAATGTAACCTTTTCGCCGTTGTTTTGCAGGTACTGGTAGAACAACATTGCGTGGTCGCGTTCTTCCTGAGCCTGAACCTTATACCAGTTTGCGAAACCAGCAAGTCCCTTCGATTCGAAGAAGTTCGACATGTCAAGGTAAAGGTATCCAGAGTACAATTCCTTGTTTATCTGTGTGTTGATTAATTCTGAAACTTTTTTGTTCATGATATTTTCCTTTCTATTTAAAATGTTTGTTATTCTGTTTATTCAATTGTTATCTTTTCAAAATCTGCAGCACCATGCTTGCACCACGGACAGATGAAATCGGCCGGAAGTTCTTCGCCTTCATAAACATAACCGCAAACTTTGCATCTCCAGCCAACCTTTACCGATGGTTGAGGCTTCGGCTTTATGTTTTTCTGGTAGTACGAGTATGTTACCGATTCTACATCCGACAAAACCTGTTTCTCGGTGATTTCGGCAATGAAGATGCTGTGTGTTCCGCAGTCAACTACCGATTTTACTGCGCCCGAAATGAAAGCGTTGGTGTATTTTGGAATGTAGTACAGACCGTTTTCGCTACGGCGTACGGCATCGTTTTTCTCAAACTTGTTCACATCGCGACCGCTCTGGAAACCGAAGTGGCTAATCACACTCATTGGCACTTCCTTGGTAAGAATCGACACATTCAACAGGTTGGTTCTCACAATCATGTCGTGGGTGTAGTTTTTCTTGTTCATGCTTACCGCAATGGTTTGTAGTGTTCCACTCGAAACTTGTATCACTGAGTTGCTTATGCAACCGTTATCCTTTTCGCCTTCCCGTGCGGTGATTACGAACAATCCGTATTCGATATTATATAGTGCGTCGCTCATTTGCTTCTCTCTTTAATTATGACAAGGTGCAAATTTAAACAACATTTATTTATAAAACAAGAATAAGTTTTTTTTAATTTTTGTGATGTTGTTGGAATATGATAATATATTATTTGCTAACTTGTAGATGTGTTGGAATGTGTTAGTAATGAATATTTTGGCGTCATTGGCTGAAAGGTGCGTAATTACATTATAACGTAATCATGTTATTACGTACCTATACAATTACAACGTTACTATGCATTTCTTGTCCCATTGCATTCGGGATAATCACTGCAACTCCAAAATTCTTTTCCCGAATTAATGCCTTTTTTTGCCATGCGTTTTATCATTGGCTTACCACATTTTGGACAGGTCGGCGCTCCGTTCTGAGAACTTTGTTCTGCTTTGTAGGCAAGTCGTTCTGCGGTTAATCCTTCTGTAAAACCACCTTCTTGTTTGAACTTATTCAATTGATTTTCTATTTGCTTGCCAAGCATCATTATAAGACGATTGCACAAAACAATTAAGCAATTGGCTTCAATTATGGAATCTTTGGAACTTAACCATTTGTCAAATTTGTGCTTTTGGTTAAGTATGTGAATGCTACTTAAGTGTTGCACATCGTCTTTGTAGGTTGGGTGGTCCAAAGTAATGTAGGATACAGCACGATGCTCATCAGATTTTACAGACCATGGTATCTGTTCGCGCTGCAGGAGCCAATTTATGTAATCGTTTGCTAGTTCCGAAAGGCTTGCCCGTGCAACATCAGTGAGCCGCATTTCTGTTTCCTTTGATGTGGAGTGCCGCGAGTTGCCTTCGGCAATGTTGGCGGGTACAGACCGCGCAGCTTGTGTCATCTGGTCGTATTGACGACCGCAAGGATCGTTGGTGCGGTTGAAGTTGCGGAGACAAAACTCCTGCGTGGCGAGCTGGATGATATTTGCCAGCACCCAAGTGTCCAACCAGTAATATCCAAAGTTATTTAGTTGCATAGTTGTGTTCAATCTGTTTTTCAAATTTTATGCAAAAATACTAAACATACATACAAAAAACAAGGCATAACCATTTGGCTAAGCCTTGTTAATACTAATAGTTTACGTTTTTATTCTTCTTCAAAGTCTTCTTTTCCAACGCCACAGAGTGGGCAAGTCCAGTCGGCTGGAAGGTCTTCGAAAGCGGTTCCCGGGGCTATGCCGTGGTCGGGGTCGCCAGTTGCGGGGTCGTAAATGTATCCGCAAATCTTGCATACGTACTTTTTCATGTCAATAATAGTTTTATGTTTATACTCAGTTATTTATCCAATATTTCCTTTACGAACTTGTCAACGCTGTCCGACTGGTCTTCGCGCAATGCCGACTTGATTGTGAGCGTTGTGTCGGTGATGACATTGTTGTTGAACGCTAGCATTTCGCGCATCTGCTTGCCTGATGTCGGTGCCCAAGTGCCGTTTTCAGCAACAGCAAAAACTCGGTTCTGTAGGTTGTGCGACTTCATCTCGTCAATGAAAATCTTTACTGGCGTGTAGATTTCGGCATTGTATGTCGAGGAGAGGATTACTATCCTGCGACATCTGAACGCTTCAGAAAGCAAGTAGGAGGGGGGTGTTACCGATGCATCGTACATGGCAATGTTTTTCTGTCCTGCTTCGGCTAGGCGCGATGCGACGATGTTGGCTGCCGATTCGGTGTGTCCGTACAGCGATCCGTATATTATTAATATGGTGTCGTCTTCGGCTTCGTAGCGGCTCCATTTGTCGTACTTGTCGATGAAATAGCCGATGTTTTCGCGCCAGATTGGTCCGTGGAGTGGACATATCATGTTGATTTCAAGTGCGGATGCCTTTTTCAAAAGGTTTTGCACTTGTACGCCGTATTTGCCTACGATGTTGGTGTAGTAGCGGCGGGCCTCGTCCAGCCAGTCGCGGTCGAAGTTGACTTCATCGGCGAAAAGGTTGCCGTTGAGTGCCTTGAAAGTGCCAAATGCATCGGCTGAGAACAATGTCTTGGTTGTAATGTCATAACTAACAATTACTTCTGGCCAGTGAACCATAGGAGCGGTGCAGAAGGTGAACTCGTGCTTTCCGAAACTCATCTTGTCGCCTTCCTTCACGGTAATGAAGCGTTCGGCGGCAATGCAGTCGAAGAACTGCAGAATCATCTTTTGTGCCTGTGCGCTACAGATGATTTTTGCTTCTGGGTATTCGTATGCCACGCGACAAAGCAGTGAACTATGGTCTGGTTCTACATGATTTACAATTATATAGTCGAGTTTCTCGTTGTCACCAACTAGCGAATATAGGTTCTCGAAGAATTGTTCCGAAACCGAATTGTCGGCTGTGTCAATCAGCACATTTTTTTCATCCTTCAGGATGTATGCGTTGTACGATACACCATCAGGAACAGGCATTATGTTTTCAAATAGGTTTATTCTGCGGTCGCTTGCACCAATCCAGTACAAATCTTCGCCAATTTTTCTTGCATTGTTCATGTTTCTGTGTTTTTTATCGGAGAGCAAAGTTAAATGTTTTTCAATAGTTGGCAATATTTTTTCAAAAACTTATTATATTCTATTTTCTTGTCGTATAACCATTCAAATTTAAGTTGTCTATCTTTGAGATATAAGAAGGTAACAATTTGTCCCTAGGAAATTTCAGTTGTACCCAATATGGGTACGACTTATTCGATTTTCACTCTTCCACCTTGCTCCAGTCCTTCCACGAGATGTACTTTATGCCGTTAATTTCACAGGTGAGGTCGCCGAGGTAGAAAACCGAGCCTTTGCAGTTGGTGTCTTCACGAAGTTCCAGATAATTGCGCACATTCTCCGATAACTTGCTTTCTGCATCTGCCGAACTTTTAATTTCTATGGCAAAAGTGTGTTTCCAGTCGGCTATAATGTCAACTTCGAATCCCTTTAGGTCTCTGAAGTAAGTAAGGTTTGCTTTTTTGCCAATATTCAGACGGTTCTTGACAAGTTCTGATAGTGCAAATGTTTCAACTACAGCACCTTTGTACGGACTGAGCAATAGTTCTTCCTTGCTTTCAATTTTCAAAAGATGGCATAGAAGTCCGGAATCAACGAAATACATTTTGGGAGTTTTGACCAGCGACTTGCCGAGACTATTTGTTTCTGGCTCAAGGAAATGTATTATGAATGAAGATTCAAGAATTGAAAACCACTGTTTTATGGTCGGTGCCGACACGCCTATGACTTTGGAAATCTTGTCCATCGATACCATCTGTCCGCTGTATGTGGCCGAAAGCTGTATGAATTTCTTGAAGGATGATAAGTTGGATGGATTTATAAGGTTTTTGACATCCATATCTAAATAGGTGTCGATATAGTTTTCGAACCAGTCGGAAGCTATAAAGTGTTTCTGCGGGTCGTATAGGGGAGGGTAAAAACCTTTGAATATTGTGTCGTATGCGTTGTCGCTCAATAGATTGTCGTTATTTAGTTCCTTAATTGAAAACGGCATGAGTTTCAAAGATGCCACACGCCCTGTAAGCGAATCGGTTATGTTTTCCTTCAGTCTGAACTGGCTCGAACCAGTAAGAATGTATTTTCCGGGCACATATTCTTTATTGTCAACATAAAACTTTACGGCATCAAAGATTTCGGGTACTTTCTGTGCCTCGTCAATAATTGCACCGTCGGGAAAAGCCATAAGGAAATCCTTCGGGTTTGATGCTGCAAGTTCTCTCATCGACTTGTCGTCAAATGAGATGTATTTTTTATCAGGAAAAGCCATTTTTGCCAAAGTCGTTTTTCCGCTCTGGCGAGGTCCTGTGATTGCTACAACAGGAAACTGCGATGCCAATCTTAGCAATGTTTCTTTAGCCGTCCTATTTGTACTCATAGTAAAAATCTAAAGTTTATGTTGGTAAAAATCTAAAGTCTGTATTAGTAAAAATCTAAAGTTTGTACTGGTAAAAATCCAAAGTCAAAGGTAGTAAAAAACTAAAGTTTTGAGCAAGGGATTTTTGAAAAAAATGATATCTATTTTGCATTGTGTTGATAATTATGATGTTGTGATTACGAAGATGTACATTCTTCTATGAGGAATAGACTGGAGTAATTTAGTGCAAACCGAAAGCACCGCCAAGCATCTACGAAGTAAAAAATGTATCATTGAAATATTTTTTATAGTGATTCCAGAAAAAAGAAATATCTTTGTGCTCCGAGTGAAACAATAAACGTATCTTTGACATTCTGACAAACAACATTCCATCTTCGCCGAATATGAACCTGACAGTTGTGATTCGCAAAAAAAATGTATCTTTGAAACGCTGATAAACAACCGCCTTCCTGCGGTTCTTTTGCTATAAGTTGTTGTGATTCGCAAAAAAATGTATCTTTGAAACGCTGATAAACAACACGATATGGAAAACTTGTTGAGCCATAAAGGTTTAGAAGCGTAATTAGAATTAAAAAAGTTGTTGTCAGAAACAAAAATCCTCTCGGTTTCGGGAGGATTTTTTATTGTGATAGGGGGGGGCGTTTTTTAGAATAATTCCAATTGCTGTACAACAGGATTGTTGGTTTCCTGCTTTTGTCCGAAGAAAATCACCATGTTGCCGAAATATAGAGTGCGCTTAATCATTGGTTATTTTTCTTCACTGTTGGCTGATGTCAATAAATCATTGTCATTGTCTGATTTTTGTAGAAAATTGTTTGTGTTTGATACAGGTCTTCCAAGTTCCTTTTCTGTTTCTTTTCTCGCAATGCCAGCCACATTTCCTCCTCTGCGGGCGATTTTCTTGCTTTCCGTAAAAGTTTTAGGTTCTTCTTGTTGTGATATTTCGGTTGTTACGCGTTCCCCGAGCATTGTGAAAATCAGTTCCAAATCGTCCATGTGGTCGCGCAGGTTCTGGTTCTTTTTTGTCAGCCCTTTGAAATCTTTGTATTCGGAAGGTGTCATTCCAAAAGTTGCCTTGCTGATTTCGGCTGTTAGTATAGCAAAGTCGCGTTCTTCGGTTATGCCACACTTTTTCCATTCATCGGTAAGGTTCTGTCTGATTGCAATTCCGCGCAAGCGCTTGTCTATCCAGTCTTTAGGATAGCCTTTCTGTTCGTAGAGTTCCTTCATGCGTTCTTGTGCGAGTTCTGGATTTTCAATTTCAAGCATTCGCTCGTAACCAACAGTTGCCAGCCATTGCTTAAATGGTTCTGCCTTAGGTGAAGGTATTGACTGTATTATACGGAATAGACCTTTTACATTTGCGCAGTCGGTTGCTCGTTTTTTTCCATCTGGGGAAATCAATTTCAACTGTACCCAAAATGGGTACGTTTCATATTCCTTTAAATCACGGTCTTTCATTTTTCTCCAATATTGTCTTGGATTTGGAGAGTCTGTCAAAGCTTCCACCACATCCACAATGGAGAAATACCATTGTTCTTCCTCTTCGTTCCAAACTGAACGTATCTTCTTGTCCTGAAATAGTTTTATGTTTGCCATTGCAGTGCTATTTTATGGGTTTGCCATCAATTTCAATTATGTTGCCAAGCCTGTCAACTTTTATTGGAACACAGTAATCCCTAATTATTTTACCTTCATGTTTTGCTGTCTTAAAATCTCTACTTCCTATTATTTTATTTTTCTCTTTTTGTAGATCCATTTCATGTTGTATTATTTCTTTCGCAAAATTATATTTCCTAAAATATATTTTACCTTGTTCGTTAAAGTCATTTACGACAAAAATTCTTTCGTAATCAATATATTTACAGTTACATCCATTAATTATTTCATCATCGGTTGGCATATATACCATATCCAAAGGTGAAAGTGTAAAACTGTATTTGAATGATGCGTCATCAGGGTATATTTCAGGAATCAATATTTCATTTTTTCTTATTGATTTGATTGTGTTTTTTAAAGAAGGAACATATACTTTTGTTTTGCCTTCTTCGGATTTATATACCCCACAGAAGTTATTGCTGCCAGCATCTGATATGACAAATTGCTTGTCTTTTATTGTTTCTATTTTGTTTATGTTTTCATCATCTTTTTGAGAAACAGCGAACATTTTTCCAAATGCTTGTGTTATCTGTACCTTATATATTGGTTTATGCAATTTGCCATTGTTGAGTATAACAATGTTCTGGTTTAAATCTTTGATACCATCGCTAGAGAATGCAACTTGTGGATTATGCTTAATATTTTCCCTATTATCTATTTTCTTGTTTCTAATATATACATCAACTTTCTTCTCTCCACCATTTCCTGTAACTTTGTATTTGTCAACGAGTACTTTTTCTGTCACATCAACAATGTCATTATAATAATTTACCGCCTCAGAAACTGGTATTTGTATTGAATCATATTTATATAAATGTTTCTTTAATATGTTTTGTATAGTTATGTCAGCTATGCATTCAATTTCTTGTATTATTGCACTTTTGCACACCTTTTTATTCTTTTCGTTATCTTTTTCTTTGATGTTAGCAAAGTATTCTAACGAATGGTTGCGTTGAGTTGTAGCACAATCTTCATAAACATAAACAACTTCATGAATTTTCTTTATCTCTTCAATTATTTTATCAATATTTTTGCCTTCTTGCATATATTGTAGAATAGCATTTTTCACTTTGTTTTCAACTATGCTGTCAGGTCTATTGATAGCAGATTCAATTGGTACAGGTTTAAATTTTCTTTTACCGTAGAAGGTGTCTTTGTGTAACGACTGCCGAACTGAATAATTCTTTTTTATGTTAAGGTTAGATTGTTTTTTGTTTTCTTTTGGGTCGGGTCTTCGAATCCAATTTATACGTTGTCGCATCAAGCGATTTTTCTGCTTGAATGTTACAAGAGTGTGTTGCAAAGCCTCTATTGCTGCATATTTAAATATTTGTTGTGGTTCGGATTGCTTATATACATATAGGTATGGAACAATGTTTCCATTTTCTTTGTATTGCATTGGCGGTAGAAAATATTGTTCTTTGGTTTCATCTTCATGTTTTTTAGTTATCATGTATTTTGCCTTTAAATCTTTTCTTTCGTCTTTTCTTTCGGAGTTGACATCTAATGCACTCACATTATTGATATAGTTAACATGGTTATTTGTTGATAATGCTATGATTAAAGCGTCTAATGCATGATGCCTGTGGTCAATTCTTTTTTTATTTATATCAGAGTTGACTTTTATATCTTTTAATGAGTTTTCTTCATTTTCTTCTTCTGCATTTATTCCTTGTTGTGGAATTGAAGGGACAAATACTCTATGTCCATCAATAATGCGATATGTCCCGAATATGTCAGTATTCAATAGTTCGTTTAAGTGTAAGAATCTTGGTTTGATTATTTCATTCCATGCGTCATCTAATTGCCAATCTCTTTTTAAAGTTGTAGTTACTCCACCTGAAATAACCAAAACATTTTTGGACTTGAATTCTTTTTCGTCATCTTCCCTTACAATGTTGCTCATCAGCCCCATAGCTAATTTTGTGATATATCTCATGTTGTTCATCTGGCTGTTGCCAAATCTGTCCGGAATATCTTTACTTAGAAGTATTTCCTGTTTGTCCTTGTCTTTAATGTTTTTTTTGACATTTTCTACATATTTTTCGGGGGTAAGCAGTTCTATTGTTTCTCCATTATATGATGTTTTTCCATTACTTTCTTCGTAGTCTAATATAAATTCATATCCAGTTCTATTACGTTTTAGTTTGTTAACTTTAGTTTCGCAAATAACTTTGTTGCACATTGCGTTTAATGTTACTCGCTCTTGTGGGAATATGTGTTCTATTTCATATTCTTCTCTGTTAAGTAGTTTGGACAAACTAATAGGCTCGCCTGTATATGGTGATAAATATCTTTTGTCTAACCATAAACGATAGCGTTTAATGTCTTTTTGTGTAATTTCAGAAACTTCTTTTTTCAGAAATTCATTGATTTCTTTCTTCGTGAATTCTTTTTCTGTAGTTTCTACTCCGTCTTCCCATTCGTATTCTTTATCATCTTTGTCGTATTTTATTGAATTTATAATGTCTGTTTCAAGAATTTTTATTTTGTCTTGTTGATATGGGGAATATTCTTTTATCCATTTATCATGGTATGTTGCTTTAAGTTCTTTAAGTAAAACTCTGGCTCGTTCGTTGGCTAATCGGTTAGCCTCATTCTTTTTGCTATCGCTTTCTTTCGCTTTATTGTTCTTTTTTAGCGAAGTGCCAATTTCTACATTTATCTTATCAAAGAATTTCTTGTAAGTTTTATACTCTTTTCCATTTTTGTCGTAATCGATGACATCAACTTCTCCGTATGTAGTCCAAATGTCATGTACTACCATTAGAGTTTCTCTTATTACTTTTTCTACAACTGGATTATTAAAAGAATTATGCTTTAAATTTTTCAGATATTCCTTTATGTCGTTAGGTTGTGTCCATCTCTTTATGTCGTCAACTTCAGAATACCTACCATATACTAAATAACAAGCACTTGAAACCCAAAGTCCCTGTAGGTCGGTTGTTTTCCCATTAATGTATTCTTTAGTTAAGACTTCTGGTTTTATTTCCTCCGCAGTCTTTGCTTTCTCTACATCTTCTTGATTCCAATATTTTCCAAGCCGCATGAATGGAAGAAGTTTTTTTATCGCTTTTTCAGAATATGTGCCATATTCATTTTTATATGTTGAAAATGAACTGAGCATTTCAACGACTTTGTTTTTCCACGACAAATCCAGTCCAGCGTTATTTAGTACTTTCTCTATTAATTTGGGCAGACCTACAATTCTTTCGTTCTTTTTCTTTACGGAATAGAAGAAATGCCATAATAGATACTCGTTGGTGCAACCATCAATTAAGGTGTCGTTATGGTTCTTTTGTCCATCAGGCATGTGTACTTTACTTTTTGCGTTAAGGAATTTTTCCCACTCGAAA
>JAFZLK010000114.1 GCA_017551515.1 Bacteroidales bacterium
TACACCGAAAGCCAAGGCAGTGCCAACTATTGGCGAACAGTCATGACCACCGGCGATCAGGCAAACGCATCTAAAAGAGATACAGTTCGCGCACTCGATGTGGGTTACGAAATCCATCGCGGTCTTGCCGTGGGCAATTTCAGTCAATACACCTGGTGGTACATTCGTCGATGCTATGGGCTGATTATGGAAAAAGACTTTGGCAACAAACTATCAATTCCGCAGAATGAAATCGGTAAAGTTTCAAAGCGTGGTTACGTACTCTCTCAATTTGCACGATTCATTCGCCCAGGTGCAATCCGCGTTGGAGCAACCATTAATCCAGAAGCAAATTTATACGCTTCGGCATATAAGAGTGCCGATGGCGATAGTACCATCGTCGTTCTCGTGAACCGCGATTACAAAAATTCAAAAACCGTCACGGTCAATGTTCCTAATTCTACCATTGAATCGTTCCACGTCTATACGACAAGTGAAGCAAAGAACGCCAAGTACGAAGGAGAAGTTGAAGCAAAGAACGGTTCCGTCACCATCACAATGGAATCCGGCGCATCAAATAAAGATTGTATAGTAACTCTCGTCGGTGTCGGTCCGCAAATAGTAGTTCCGCAAGAGCCATTTGGCGGCAAAGCGGCAACACTTCCCGGAAAAATCGAAGTCGAAAACTACGATATTACGGGTTTTGGAAAGGGCAACAATTCCTACTACGACATGGACAGCGAAAACAAGGGCAAGGTTTACCGTGAAGACGCCGTAGATATTGAAGAAATCAAATGTGATGACGATGCGAGCAGCAAATGCTACGGCATCGGATATACACAAGCAGGCGAATGGCTGGAATACACCGTAAACGTAGCGACCGCAGGCGAATACTACTTGACGCTCCGTGCGGCAGCAGGCGGAAACTCAGGCAGCGTCCAGCTATTCGTTGACGAGAAGGCAATTACAGACACTATAGCCATTCCGCAAACTGCCGAAAATGACTGGAGCATCTACAAGAACATCAATGCAGGCAAAATCAAACTTGATGCCGGTGAACATATTCTGCGACTCGCCATTACCGGTAGCTACGCCAATATCGACTGGATAAATATCGGTGATGAAATCAAAGGAAACGAAGAAAAGAATGACAACAAAGAAGAAAAAGCAGCTATCAAGAATATTAATATGCACCTCGCACAGTCTATCGGATCTTATGTTCTATTTGACTTGAACGGCAATACGCTTGGACAAGTAAAGGCGACCGGCATTGCGGACGCACAAAGAATTGCAAAAAACATTGTTCAAAGCAGTGGTTTATATTGCATAAAATCACTCGCAACAGGAACAACATATAAATTCATAAACACAAAATAATCTTATATCATATACTCCTCCCAATAACCTAGCACCTCTTGGCAAGCGAAAGCAAGCTGAGAGGTGTTTTTGAAAAAATTACAAAGCGAAATAAATAACACATCTTTTTTTCACATTCAAAAAAAATGATTTTTTTAATATGAAAATTTCAAGTAAAACATTACTATCTCTAAGCTTGTTTGTTGCAACAGCAAGCGCACACAATCCTCTAGTAAATTATCATTACCTAGCAGACCCTAACGGACTCGTTTTTGATAATAAGTTTTGGATTATCGCCGATTTAGACGACGAAAGCGTAACAGGCTACAATATCAAGGCATATTACGCTCTATCTTCTAAAGATATGGTAAACTGGACAGATCATGGCGAGGTTTTCCGCGTTCCACGAGATGTCTCATGGGCTGGAGCCGCATGGGCTCCTGGTGCAGCCGTAAAAAATGGCAAGGTGTATGTTTACTTTCCAAACGGGACTGGCGGAATCGGAGTCATCACCGCTCCTTCACCTGAAGGGCCTTATGTTGACCCTCTAGGCAAGGCTTTAATCACAAGCAAGGAATGCGATGGCGTCGCCTGGTGTTTTGACCCGGGAGCATTTGTCGATGACGACGGCAAGGCATACCTGATTTACGGCGGAGGAAGCAATGACAAATACACTTACGGCACCAACTTACGCATGGTTGAATTGAACGACGACATGAAATCGTACAAGGGTTCTGTCATTCGCTTAACAGGAACAACAAATTCCCTGGAAGCTGCATATATTTCCAAACGCAATGGCAAATACTATCTAAGCTACAATGCAAAAGGACAAACCATTAAATACTGTATGGGTGACAAGCCTACGGGCCCTTACAAATGCGATGATAAAGTTGTATTGGACAATCCCCATATCAACGGCAAGAACATTAACGCCAGTAATAACAATCATCATTCCTTTGTTGAATACAAAGACAAATGGTATGCGGTCTATCATGACCGGCGCGTAGCCATAGCCAACAACGACAAGAATGCAGGGCTTCATCGAAGCGTCAGCATCGATGTTTTGGAATACAACAACGACGGGACCTTCAAAAAATTGGTATTTACGGACGAGGGCCCCGCCCAAATCGAAAATTTTGATCCGTACGATTCTATCCCAGCCTTGACTAGCTCCTTACAAAAAAACATTCGCAGCCGCACCGATTATGTAAAGGGCAAAGTCGTAACCCATGTACTTACGCCTAAATCGACAAAAGGAGCTTACATCCGTGTGAGCGGTGTAGATTTTGGTGGTGGCGCCATCAGTTTTATCGCTGATGCAGCAAGCATTGCAGACGGCAACAAAATTGAAATCCGTACAGGAAGCGAAATAGGAACTTTAGCGGGAACCTGCAATCTCGCAAAAACAGGAAATTGGCAATCTTACGAGAACACAGAGTGCGAGGTTTCGGGATTGAAGGGCGTCGTAGATCAACTGTTCCTTGTTTTTAAAGGCAACGCAGATTCTACTATGGGCATACGCTCTTGGCGTTTTTCAGGAACACCTAGCACACCACAAGAACCTTATGGCGGGGCCGCAGCCACCCTTCCCGGAAAAATCGAAGTAGAGAATTATGATGAAGGCGGCGCACGCAAAGCCTATTATGACATGGACAGCGAAAACAAGGGCAAGGTTTACCGCGAAGATGGCGTAGACATCGAAGAAATCAAGTGCGATGGAGAAGCGAGCGGCAAGTGCTACGGCATCGGATATACACAAGTTGGCGAATGGTTGGAATACACCGTAAATATAGCGACCGCAGGAGAATACTTCTTGACACTCCGTTCGGCAGCAGGCGGAAACTCAGGCAGCGTCCAGCTGTTCGTTGACGAGAAGGCTATTACAGACACTATAGCCATTCCGCAAACTGCCGAAAATGACTGGAGCATCTACAAGAACATCAACGCAGGCAAAGTCAAACTTGACGCGGGCAAACATATTCTCAAACTAGCCATTACAGGCAGCTACGCCAACATCGACTGGATAAACATCGGCGAAGAAATCAAAGAACCCGAGGAAAAGTTTAACACAATAGCATTACAAAGCAACAACAGATCTACGACAGAAATCTATGAAGTTTTCGACTTGAACGGAAATATGCTTGGGCACTTCAAAGCAAACAGCATCGCCGAAGCAAGAACACTCACGAAAGACGTTATTCAAAGTACAGGCATCTATTGCATAAAGTCACGCACAACACGAGCAATACACAGACTTGCAATTACAAAATAAGATTCAATACACCAAACATCTAATAAAACACCTCCTGTCTAGTGAATGCTAGGCAGGAGGTTCGTGTATATGAAACTAATCAAAGCTTTCAAATATCAAACAAACTATTTCATTTCACTCGGCTTAATGCCATAAAGCTTAATGTCATCAATCCA
>JAFZLK010000115.1 GCA_017551515.1 Bacteroidales bacterium
ATCAGTTTCAATGGCATAGAGCGAAACAAGCTCTCCGAAATATTTACGCTCACAATAACATCAGACGACTTATTTAGATAGACTTCAACCAGAATACAACAATCTGATTACTAGCACATTTTATTTATAGTCAATTTTCAACAATGAATAAATATTCGTTTATTTCGCTACGAACATTAATTTTTAAGTTTCGTAGCGGAATAAGATGATTTTTATTCACAAAGAAAAACTCAAACTTATCTTTCGAATAAGAACCAACAAGAATTTTGCAGATAAAAACGCAATGGCATAACTTTGCCGCCGAAAACAAAACGGAATTGCGATGAATAAAAATTGTCCAGAAATACTTCAGTTGCGTCGCGACATCGAAAAGTCCGTTCAACGCAGCATCAACACCCCCGCCGACTTTGAATTTCTGTCGGGGGTAATATGGGAACGCACTAAGACGAATATCAGCACCTCGACACTGAAACGCTTGTGGGGCTACATCGACGGTGCCGACAACACAAGGCAATGCACACTAGAACTGCTGTCGAAGACTCTCGGTTTCAAGAGTTGGAAAGCTTATACTGAATACATTGCCAAGACAACCCCAGAGCAATCGGACTTTCTCACCAACTCGCCACACATCTATAGCGAAGACCTTAAAATAGGCGATACATTGGAGATAAAATGGCTGCCTAACCGCGAATGTGAAACCGAATATCTCGGCAAATGCAAATTCAAAATTACCAAAGCAGTAAACACCAAATTAAGCATCGGGGACACTTTCTACTGCCGTTTTTTCATAACAGGACAACCGCTATACATCGACAATCTTGTCCACAACGGAGAACTGCCCACAGCATACGTCATCGGCAAACGGGACGGCATTACTAGCATAGTGAAAAAATAAAAAAGTCCGACTATACGCCGGACTTTTTGTAATTAGTAAATTTTCGATTTACATCAGCGATGTCAAGAATCCTGCGTATGCTCCGAGTATTGCAACCCAGATAACCCAGTAAATAATACCCAATGCGCTAAGAATAATACCAATTATTGATGTTATCTTACCAGCCTTAAGCATTCCATCACCTGCATATTGGTCTGGAGCAGCATTATATGCCTCGGTACCTTTCTTTGCAAGGACAATACCAACAATACCACAAACTAAACCTACAATCATGCAGCCAAATACTATGGAGCAAATACCCAATACCAATGCAGCTACTGCATACGGTGCATTCTGTTTTTGAATCTGATCAGTCATATTATTAAATTTTTAATTTTGTTCCGCAAAGTTAAACAATTCATACCACATTTTATAAAATATATGATATATTTTTTAGCGACATTATTCTTCTAATTTACAACTTATTGCATTCGAAACATCATCAAAAAGCAACATTTTGGTATATCCAGTTCAACAGGAAAACGCCAAGATTAATCCAAACAATTATCCAACCTATCCGCTTTGTCATCTTTTTTGTAGCAAACAAAACTATACATGCAATTATAGTCAAAATCCACGCCGCCAATGGCGGAAAACATACAATACTTCCCCACACATCGCCTTGTAGCAAAAGGATTAGACCTCGCTGAAAACCGCACATCGGACAACTAAACCCGAACAACTGCTTGTGAAAACAAGGCAACATGTGCGAACTCAACCATTCAACTATACTTTCCATATTCCGCAAAATTATGCAATCGCAAGTTAATGGCAAACAAAAAATTAGTACTTTTGGGGCAAAATTAATTATCATGCGAAAATACGCACTGCTATACCTTATCGCCATTGTGCTTGCCACAAACGCATTTGCGCAGGACGACTTCACTATAGGGCATTTCCAGAACCTAAGCGACAACGACATATATTTCAAGGGAATAAATACAGCTATCCGCCCAGCAACAGGTGTCGAAAACGAAATTTACGACAGCCTTATCTTCCCAAAGAACGACAAGGTTGAGAAAAACTGGTTCGTCCGCAAACTGTTCCACGAACACCTATTTATTATAGGCAACGAAAAATACAAGGTCTATTTCGACCCGATTTTCGATTTCCGCTACAACAGGCTGAATGACCTCTCCGACCCTGCCAATCCTACCGCTGTCAACGGCTATACCAACACGCGCGGGGCAATCGTGAATGTAAAACTCAGCGAATATGTCTATCTGAACACCAGCATATACGAAAATCAGGCGGTGCTTCCCGCATATATGGAGGAAGTTTACAGGATAAAAGGCAACATTCCCGGTTATGCTCGTGTGAAGAAACTCAACGGCTATTCGGAATTCGACTACGCCAACGCCTACGGTAATGTCTCGTTCCGTCCCATCAAATGCCTCAACTTCACTATCGGCTACGACCGCCTTTTCATCGGAGACGGAATGCACTCGATGATACTTTCCGACTACGCCGCACCAATGCCATACATAAAGACAAGTGTCAAGTTCGGAAAATGGGAATATGTGAATTTGGTTACAAGGATGATGCAATATTCAGGCATAGACACAAATGTAGAAACTGCTACCAAGGTCAGCAAGGTTGCAACATACAACATGATGATTTACAATCCGCAGAACGGATGGCAGTTCACATTTTTCGAGCAGAGCGTAATCGACCACAAGAACAAGACATTTTGGGGCGGACTTGCACAAGGAGTTCCTGTGGCAAGAATCTTATATATTTTTGACAGTAACCACAGCAACAACTCCAAATTTGGAGCGAATATTTCTTTTGAAAACAAAAAAATCGGAATCTTCTACTCGCAGCTATCAATTTCCAGTATGAGACGAGCAACAATGCTCGACAAATACAATTGGAATTGGAATATTTCAAGTAGCATAGATCTCCAAATTGGATACAAAAACCACAACTTATTTAACATAAAGAATTTGAATATCCTTGCCGAATTTAACATTTCACAACAATGGTTGTCAAAAAGCAATTCCATGGGAATCGCTAATCCAGAATTGAACATTAGGGAAAGCCAACGCTATATGCTTAACACAAACTACGGACAATCTCTCACCATTCCTCAAAATCAAGACACTTACCTTTTCTCTGCAATGCTTTCATATCAAATAAAATGTTTCAAGGTATTGACAAGTTACAACATTACGCCCAATAATGGCATACTTGCCGACCCAAGCATATATTACTATCCCGAATATTACACACTTCCACAAGACCGCATTGACTTCCAGTTCATCTACGAAATGAACCCCGTGAACCGAATGCAGTGGTTTGCTGGAATTTCAATGTACAACCTTGGCAACAAACCTTTCGACTACTATTTCAGCATAGGATTCAGAACAGCATTAAGAAACAACTATTAAAATCGACGCAAAATGAAACATATAGCAATAATATCAATCATAATCATCGCGTCGGTAACAGCCTTCGCACAGAATCTGCAAGTACGCGACTTCCGCATCGCCCGCGACATAGAAAAGTCAGCAAACGGCAAATTGGCGACAACCCATTCGTCAATTAAGCCATACAGAACCGACATAAACACAGAAAAAACAGATAGTCTAGAAGAGTTTTCTGACTTCCTGCAATACAAACTCGACAACGGGAATGTCTATCTCAATATACTTCCTGTATATGAGTTGGGCGGTTCATACAACTTTGCAAACAAAAAGGATTTCCGCATAGCAGAAACTCTTGGTGCAATTGTGGATTTTTCGCTGAAAGGCAAATTGAACATCGCCTATATGCTGACAGAAACATACGGTTACAAGATTAGAAAATCTATTGTAGAACGGTATGCAGAACTAAAACCATATAATTTTGACAAAGTATGGGACTTCTACAACGACAAAAATATGGCAAGAGGTTTCTTCATGGAACAGACTTTCAGCATAAACTACACACCAGTAGAATTCTTCAGCATCGAAGCGGGAAATGGCAAGTTCTTCTATGGAGACGGACGGCGTTCTCTCCTTCAGTCAGACATTTGCAACAATTATCCGTACCTGAAAGTGGAAACCGAATTTCTCAACTTCAAGTATTCGTGCGTATGGTCGATGCTTGGGTATCTTCCAAACGTAAGATTCATAAATGATCCGGAGTACCCATACATGAATGCCATATCATATTGGGACTCGCGTAAATACAATGTCACACACTATTTGGATTACCGCATTGGCAATCATGTGAACATTGCCATTTTTGAATCGGTAATGTCGAACAAATTTCTCTCGTTCGAGTATTTCAATCCTGTAATCGTCTTGCGACCTGTAGAATTTTCAATGGGAAGCAACGAAAATGCCCTCATGGGATTGAACATGAAGGTTTCATTTAGCCAGAAGAACTGTATATACGCACAGGTTGTTCTTGATGACATTATTGTAGGACAACTTAAAAACGACATAAAACACAGGTTAAGCAGTTCGTATGCTGGCGAATATGGATGGTTTGCAAACAAATGGGGTATTCAGGGCGGAATGAAGTTCTTCGATATGTTCAAGGTAAAAGGTTTGGACTGCTTTGTCGAAGGAAACATCGTACGCCCATACACATATTCGCATAGCCAGCAGAATCTTACATACACTCACGCTTACAAGCCGCTTGCCCATCCGCTTGGTGCAAACTTCGTGGAAGCATTGGGCGGCATAAGTTATTTCAACGATGTAATAGAATGCGCACTTGAACTGTCGTATGCAGTTGTCGGTTGCGACTCATCATTCAATTCGCATTTCGGACAAAACGTTTTCTATCCCACTATGGATGCCTACCAACCCAACCAGAACAACATTCCAGTTTCAAGTTACTACAATGTTATGCTTCAAGGAATCCGCACAAATGTCGCAACAGTAAAACTTGATTTTGCATATTATCCGCTAAAGAACAAGGCATTGTCTGTTTTTACAGAAATAGCTCTGCGCTACAACAAAAACGAATTAAGGACAGACAAGTATCTTGGTGTGAGTGTTGGTGTAAGGTCAAGGTTGATAAAAAAGTAAATTATTGCAAACATCAATATTAACTAGCATCCCATCATTGCGGCAGGCGTTACGCCCAAAACTTTGCACAACAAGCGAGCAATCTTTAATGTAGGTTCGGAACGCCCCGATACATAATCACTTATCCGAGACGGACTTACTCCTATTTCGTGCGCCAATTGCTTCTGTGTCATATTTTTTTCTTCAAGTGAAAGTTCTATCAGTTGCGCTACCGTTGGTTTGCCTATTGGAAAGAACTCATTCTCATATTCTATTACAATATCAGACATCAATGTTAGTTCTACGGCATTGCGGTCGTTTGACGGTGTATTGTCATCAACTACAGGAAGCAATTCCTCTATTCTCTGAAGTGCAAATTCATATTGTTCTTTCGTTACCATAACCATTCCTATTATATATTACTAACATCAATCTTATCGTATTCTGCATGCGTTCCAATAAATCTAATAAAAATATGTCCAATCGTAAATTTCACCACAACTACAAGTCTATAATTATTCCCTTTAATATTGAACACATAATGTTGATTACCAACATAATCTACTGATGGAAAATCAACTTTTATATCAGACAAACTTCTCCATTCAGCCTCTTCTGCTATTTCGTACCACCGTTCCAATGCCGATTGTGCATCCGAATGTCCTTCAGACTGATAAAACTCAACCAACTTCCTATGTGATACAATTCTCATTTCAACTGCAAAGATAACAATAATTTTGCAATACGCAATATTTCACCTTAAATATTTTAAAATTCAAAACAACAAATTGAATATTCTTTCAAAACTCGATCTATTGATTTCTCTTTGTCGGTTTCCAAACGCCAGATTCCACGCCTTTCATTGCCTTGAACATACCAATTAGCAAAGCCAGATTCATAGAGAAAAAGTGTGTTACAAACCTGAAAAGCACATTGTTGCAATTCAGTTTTTTCAAAAGATAGTCTATCGGTATTAGCAACAGTACGGCTACAAATAGCAATAGTGCAACAAGATAAAATTTCAAATAGAAAGCCAAGGCAACGCACAATGCAAACCAGATAATCATCAGCATTGGAGTAATCCAACGCAGAACCTTGTGCGACCAAAAGCTGAACGACACTCCCCTGCGCGATGTAAAAAGCATATCCCTGAACTCGTGCAGATTCTGGAAATCGCCAGTTGCAATGCGCACCTTACGTCGAAACTCGTCAGAAATATTATTAGAAACATCCTCATAAACTCGCGCATTGACATTATTCACGGTCAAACAACCCTTGCGAATAACATTCATGCAAATATAGAAGTCATCCACGAGGAAATTCCTCGGTACAGGCGAATGCAGATTTTTTCTCATGGCAAAGCAACCACCGAAAGGTCCCATCATACTGCCCCACAACAAGCCTTCCTGGTTCTTTATGCGGACTTCGCGCGATATGTACGACTTCTCCTGAATGGAAATTCCGTCCTTTTTCAAGCCTGTATTTATCATGTTTGAATCCACAAGCCCGACCTTTTCATCGGCAAACGGCTTCATCAATTCCGAAATCGTATCCTTGTCAAACATAACATTAGCATCCGACAAAATCATAATCTCAGAAGGACACTCCGCAATCAGCGAATTTATTACATTGGCCTTGCCTCTGCGTTCGGTAAAAGCAAACAATTTTATAAAAGGATATTTCGTCGCATATTCCGACACAATCTCGTTTGTGTGGTCGGTGCTATTGTCAGAACCTATGAGAACATGTAACTTTTCGAGCGGATAATTTGAATCGACAATGGTCTGCAACTTTTGTGCAATGACAGCTTCCTCGTTGAACAGCGACATAATTACCGTAACATCAGGCAATTCAGACAATGGCTGGTACTCCGCTTTCTTTTTTAGCGAAAGCAACGACAACAATACAGGGAATCCAACGTATGTATGGAAAACCAATGCCACAACAATCCAAAACAATATCTGCAACGCCAAAATCATCTTACACCAGCCTTATAAAAATCCAACAACCTTGAAGCAATTATATTGTTATCATAATTTTCCACCACAAATTTACGAGCATTTACCGAAATTTCATCGTATAAACATTTATCCGATGCAATTTTTTCCATGCAGGCAATAAAATCCTCAGCGTTGTCGGCAACAAATATATTTTTGCCATTTTTGGTTGCAATTCCCTCTGTTCCCAATGTGGTTGTAATCACAACTTTTCCTGCCGACATTGCCTCAACAATTTTTATGCGCATGCCACTTCCCGAAAATAGAGGAACAACGAAAATCGTCCCTGAAGCATAATAATCCACCACATTTTCCAATTCGCCATAGTAATCTACACCATTGGAAATCAAAAACTTCTCAAATTCCTCATTAGCATTTCGCCCCGCAACACGGAATTTCGCCCCAATATGCTTAGTACGATATTTATTCCAAACATTCCAAACAAACCACTCAATGCCTTCTACATTTGGTTGCCAATCGAGAGCGCCGAGGTATGAAAATGTCGGGAACTCCGCTTTTGCGGAATCTATGGAAAGCAACGGATTGTCTGATTCTATTCCTGTCGGTACAACAAAAATTGGCTTTGAGTTTCCGCTTTTAGAAAAGAATTCTGCATCGCGGTCGGTTATCGGCACAAGATAGTCGTACGAATTGATGTGCGAAAGTTCAAACCTACGCATACGCTTTGCAATAATGCGCTTGTAGAACCTTTTCGCAAACGACTTTTCATTATCCACCATGCGCGACCAGATTTCATGCTCCACATTGTGCGCTCTAAGCACAACTTTTGCATGTGAGCATTTTCTAATATCAGGAATATACGGACACAGATACAAACCTTCGAGTTGCACGATGTCATAGTTGTTAGCTGTTAAAAGTTCGCACAACTTTTTCTCAAAGTCCGTGTTTATAAATCTTTCTGCATTGTATGGCAAAGACGAGAAAAGAAGATTCTTCAAAGCGTTCGTTGCTCGTATCGTAGTATCAACTGGTACTGAATGGAATCTAATTTCCGATGATATTTCGGCTGGAATATCCTCCACCCTGCAAAAATGCTTTGGTGTGTTCATTGCCAGCAAGTCCACAACGCAACCACACTTCCGCAGAGACCTTGCAAGCGAAAGTGTAGCTATTGCACCGCCATCCTTAGGCGGATATGACATCTTGTTGGCAACAACCAGGATTTTCATCACCGAAATTGCAGAAAACTACTTAATGTTATCTTCCAATATCTTTATCAACTTAGGTTCCAAGTCCTTGTATGCAGCATACGCAGCCTCGTCGTAGCTTTTAAGGAAACTGCCTTTTATCGACAACTTATTGTCGTAAGCAGGCTTTGCCTCCGACTTCTTCTGCAAGGTTATGTTGGCATCAACATACGAGTAATATGTAGTCTGCGTTCCGTTTGACATCGTATTGTACTTCCTTGACGTCGACCTTATTACAACAACCCAGTCGGCGCTAGCCTTGTCGGTAGAATAACCTATGCCATGCAATGCCAGCCAGTCCTTTATGCTTTCCTGCATATTCCAATACGGCTTTCCGAAAACATCTGCACTATAATCAACAGCAACCATCAACTTCGGACCAATCTTTATATACACATCCTTGACATCATACAAAACCTGCACCTGCTTTTCGCGAAGATTATCGATGGTTTCCTGATCACAACCAAACACTTTCAGTAAAAACAATGCATTTGTGTTGTCTGTCAAATCGGGTACAACTGCATCAAGAGCAAGCCTTGCCTTTTCGCTTCTACCAGCATCAATGTATTTCTTCGCTACAGCCAACGAATCAGAAACACGCTTATGCGCATTGCTAATTGCATCACAATAATACTTGCTTGCTGCAGCCTTTTCGATGTATGCAATTACACAACCGTGATGTGTGTAGTTGTTGTAAAATCTTTTCTTCTCGATGAATGATGAACCAACTGTTGCCGAGTAGCCAAATTCCTCAAGGTACTTTACAACTGCATCTTCGTCAACGCTAAGCGTTTGCAATGCGACAAGATTATGCACGGCAACCTTAACGCTTTTTAGCGTACGATTGACAGCCGTCTTTTCCAATCCTGACAAAAAATCGGCTTCCGGCTTAATTTCCTCGTTTTCGCCAGGCTGCAAACTTGAAAAATACTTGTCTGTTGTGTATTCCTGCCATTCTTCAGGACATTCCTTCTGTGCATTGGCTGTAATAGCGAAAACCAACAAAACCAACAAGTTAACAAAAAACAATTTTTTCATATCAATATTTTTTACAATAATTCATTACCTGAAAAAATAAACGGTAGCAAATCTGATACCGAACTAAATTCATAAACTTTGGATTTTCCGACAAGCAATATACGCATCGGCTTTCCCTGACGGCTTTCCGTCTCCGACAAAACCTGACGGCATGCTCCACATGGAGGAACAGGTTCGCCACGGTAGTCACCATTTTCATCAAGAACAGTTATTAGAAGCGTATCCACAGCGACATCGGGATATTTGGCGTTTGCATAAAATACCGTTACCCGCTCGGCGCAAAGTCCCGACGGGAAAGCAGCATTCTCCTGATTGCATCCACTAAGAATCTCGCCATTTCCCAGCAAAACAACTGCACCTACCCTAAACTTAGAATATGGCGCGTATGCCTTCTTCGCCGCTACGGTAGCCTCCTCCAATAACTTTTTTTCGCTATCGGAAAGTTCCTGATGAGATTTCTCAATATAGCTAATCTTCAATTCGTTAACCTTCATTATTATCAGATTTTATAATTTCAGAACATCTATTTCTAACATCTTCCAACAACCACGACGGGGTTGAATTTGCACCGCTAATACCGACATCATTGCAACCAGCAAACCATTCTGCTTGCAAATCAGCCACATCGGTTACAAAATAAGCCTTCGGATTTGTACTGCGACAAACCTCGTACAACATTCTGCCATTGGAACTTGCTTCATCCGACACGAACACAACAACCTCGTGCTTACTGCAAAATTCCTGCAAACGGGGAATCCTATTTTTTACGCTTCCGCAAACGGTTTCGTGAACCTCAATATTGTCGTTTTTCCTTTTCAAAACCTCAGCAACCTGAGAGAACAAATGATAATCGGCTGTAGTTTGCGAGAAAAGCGCGATTTTGCCATCTATGTTCAGTTTTCCAATGTCTTCCACCGATGAAACCACAATGGCATTCCCATCTGTTTGCCCAACCAAACCATTCACTTCTGCATGCCCTTTCTTGCCGAAAATTACAATCTGGCAATCAGGCTCATTATGGTATTTATGTGCGATAAGTTCCTGAAGTTTAAGCACTACGGGACATGTTTCATCAACCACAGTTATTCCTAGTCGCTTTGCATCGGAGTAAGTTGAAGGTGGTTCGCCATGCGCACGCACTAGCATCCGTGGAGGCGGATTTGAAAGCATCTCGTTCCTATCAATCGTATGAAGTCCAAGCTTTTCAAGACGGCTTTCCTCCTTCTGGTTGTGGACAATTTTGCCAAGACAATATGCAGATCCGAACTTCGACATTTCATTTTCCGCCGAAGTTATCGCCTTGGTAACACCAAAGCAAAATCCTGCATATTTATCTATCTCTACCAAAATGATTTACGACTTACGATTTTAGATTTACGATTTTATCTTTTCCATAGCCCAATCGTAGGCAATTTGCAGTTGCTCCTCGCGAGTAATGTGCGAATTGTCAAGCACAACGGCATCATCGGCTTTGCGAAGCGGACTTTCACTACGACTCTGGTCGATGCGGTCGCGTTCTTGAAGGTTCTGCTTAACCTCAGCCATATCAGCTGTCTCGCCTTTCGACAACATCTCGTCGTAGCGCCTTTGTGCACGAACATCAACATCCGCCGTGACGAAAATCTTCAATTCGGCATTCGGAAAAACCGTCGTTCCAATGTCGCGACCATCCATCACTACGCCCTTTGCCTCGCCCATTTTCTGCTGTTGCGCAACCATCACATGGCGAACCTCTGGAACTGCAGCCACTGGACTAACCCACTGAGACACATATATTTTACGGATTTCGCGTTCTACATTTGTACCATTGAGAAAAGTCTGCAATTCGCCATTTGCATTGAGTTCAAAATGAATGCTAATGTCGCCGAGCCTTGAAATAAGCTGTTGAGTATCAAGTTCTTCATCAACAACCATGTTGTTTCTAAGCGCATATAGCGTAACTGCACGATACATAGCACCTGTATCTATGTAAACATATCCGAGTTTTGCTGCCAACTGCTTGGCAAGGGTGCTTTTCCCGCAAGATGAGAAGCCGTCAACGGCTATGGTTATTTTTTTATCCATATTCTATCTTTATATGGGGCAGGTCTGAGACCTGCCCTTACAAATATGTCCTTACTTCATGTACTCTTCTACATCTTTGATTTCAATCGGGATGCGTCTGTCACCAACAATGCGCGAGCCTGTCGGGGTTATGAGGATGTCGTCCTCGAGACGGATTCCGCCAAAATCACGGTACTTGTCAACCTCGGCGTAGTTGATGAACTGCTCGAACTTGTGTTCGCGTTCCCAAATGTCGATAAGTTGTGGCACGAAATAAATTCCTGGTTCGTTTGTCAAAACATTGCCAACCTGCAACCTCTTGCCCATACGCAACGAAGCAACGCCGAAAATCTTTATCGGCTGAACTTCCTCATCATAGCCGACATTTATCTGGCCAAGGTCTTCCATATCGTGAACATCAAGACCCATCATGTGACCAAGTCCGTGAGGCATGAACATTGCGTGAGCGCCAAGCTGTACGGCTTCCTTCATGTCGCCCTTCATAAGCCCTAGACCCTTAAGACCTTCGGCAAGGATTTCACAAGCTTTCAGGTGAATCGACTGATAGGTCTCGCCCGGTTTCATCATTGGAATAGAACCGTTGATGGTATCAAGAACAATCTGGTAAACATTCTTTTGCCTCTGCGAGAACTTTCCTCCCACTGGAAAAGTACGGGTATTGTCGGAAGCATATCCCATATCCGTCTGAGCACCAGAATCATTAAGCAACAAATCACCAGTGTGAAGGATGTTTTCGTGAGTGTGGTTGTGAAGAACCTGTCCGTTCTTCGAAACAATGGAGTGGAACGAAGTCAACAAGCCGTGTTTCAAGCTTATACCTTCGATTGTACCATAGATTTCATGTTCCGAAACACCATCCTTAGCCATCTTCATTGCGGTGGTGTGCATTTCGTAACCTATTTCTGCAGCAGCCTTAAGTTCCTCTATTTCGCAAGCTTCCTTGACATTACGCAAAGCTACAACCGCCTTTACCAACGGAAGAGACGAGCGTTTCTGCAATTCTGGAATTGGAATACCAAGCACCGACGAAAGGAAAATCATATTATCGTGACGGTAAGGCGGAAGGAAATGCACCTCAACATTTGCCGACTTCACATATTTTTCGAATTCGGCAGAAGGGCGAACATCAACGACACCGCAACGAGCAGCCAATTCCTTAATGGAAGCCACCTCGCCCATCCATACAATATCATCAACTGTAAGTTCATCGCCGAAAATTATATCGCGATTGTTATCAACATCAATTATCGCCTTCAAACCTGCCTGCGCAATTCCGAAGAAATAAAGGAACGTGCTGTCCTGACGGAACTGGTAACAGTTGTCTGGATAGTTCATCGGGGCTTCGTTGTTACCCATAAATATGCAAACTCCGGACTTCATCGCCGACTTAAGTTTCTCACGGCGAGCCTTATAAACTTCTTGACTGAACATTCTCATAATCGTAATTTTTAAAACAGGTTGTAAAGGTAATAATTATTTACGATTTTAGATTTACGATTTTAGATTTATTTAAGATTTTTTTGAAAATCGTGGCAAAAAAAATCCGCAGACGAAAACCGACTGCGGACATATTTTGCAACAAATAACAATTATTCTTCAGGTGCAAACATTGGATCCCATGGAGGAAGTACGATTGGCTTCTGGTCGAGAACCTTCTGAACTTCACCGCTTAAGTACTTCTTATTCACAACGATACGGAACATATACTCGTTGAACCATTCATCTGTGAAGGTCAAGTAGCCATTATGACCATACGATGAACCCCAGGAGTTCTCGAACTGCCATTTTGTTGGAACATCCTTGTCGTCAACATCAACGGCAACAAGCAACATTGCATGAGACGAACCGCTGTCAAAAGTCCTGATTCTCGTAGCCTTGTCCATTCCGAACTTCATACCAAGCAAGGACTCGAAGTCGAAATTGTTGACATCCAAAGTACCATCATTCTTGCTGAGGAATTTCGCAACATCGCAAGAAGAATAAAGAGGCTCCTTATCCTTCAGACTTGCCAAAGCTGCTTTCTTAAGTTCATCTGCCGGCAAATTTACATAAAGCCAGTTCTTACCTTCAAGCACATTGCGGTCGAATTCAATTTCGTAAACCTTGTTGTATTCGCGTGACGGATCGTTCATTAACATAACATAATCGGAGGTCTTGTAATTCGGGAAAAACTCCTTGAAAAACGACATTGGAGTATAGTCCTTGTAAGCATCCTCCTTCTCGAAGCGATACTTGAACTCAGTTGGCGGTTCTCCAAGAAACAAAACCAAATAGCGATACACTTCACAAAGCATATTGAACTTCATTTCATCAATTTTCTTCGGAGCCATCTTCTGTGCCTTTGCATCGCGGAGCTGCATTGCATCTTCACGCAATTTGCGTGACAGCAACTGGTTCAACCATGACGTATTGTTTGAATGATAAGTTTCGGGCATAACCGTATTTGGCACAAGTCCGTATTTCTCAACTAAGTTAGCAAACGAGTTCCACACACCACCATCGCCAATCGGATTGTGCAAAGCCCACTCGTTTGTCCTGTCATCCAATGGTTTATCTGCATTCTGGAGAATAATCTCGAGGAACAAATTCGACTTCTCAAACATATCCCAGAAATACAGGTAGTTCTGCGAAAACTCAAACCCAGCAAGGTCTTTATCCTTAATAACTTGCGGACGCAAAGAACTCAAGCCTGTGAACATCCAGCACCTTCCCGAACTTTTCTGGTCGCATATACCTTTTACATCTGCCTTGTACTTGAACTGATGATCAGCCTTGCCAACGACATCGCGGTTCACAGCCAACGAGCGTATATCATTGTTCGACAACGCATTGCGAATGCCTTTATCGGCTTCTGCCTTCTGCTTGTAGTTTTCGCGGATATTATTTACCACATCCTCCGTAAGATTCTTGGTGTTCTGGGCAAACAAAGTCGAACCCAAGGCTAAGAAAGTAATAATCAATAATTTTCTCATATCTAAAATATAAATTTGTTTCTAAGTTTATATGGGCTAAAGCCCGTTTCTAAGTTTCATGTTTCTGTGGCAGCGCCAGTTTCTGAGTTTATGTGTTTCTCGTTTCTAAGTTTCAGTTTGCGAATTTACAGAATCAGCTTCTTTTTTATTGAAAAAATGAATTTGTTTCGCTATAGTTTGACATACAACTGATTTTATACTAAAATAGGAACAGGTTGTCTCTCGCTTATATTTCTGCATGTTAATGCAAAAGGAATCAATGGTATTACTTCCATAATGGCATCCACAAACTTTTGCGAGGAACTCTTTACTCTCTGTGAGACACTGTTCCAGACAAGGTAATTGTTAAGATATTTGGTAGCGACCCCGTTAAAATGCCTCATCCAATCTTTTAACCTTTTGTGAAAACTATTTATATGCTGTATGTGGAAGATGCCTTTTACAGACTTGCCGCCCTTAATCTGCACAAGGTCAGCATCCACAGATTTGGCAAATTTTCTGTAGGACTTGTCGGCGTCAGAACACAATGTGGACTCGGCATCTATCTTGTTTCCAAACACTTTGTCCAGTGCCTCAGATGAAACTTTGCCCCTTTTGGCGATCTTCGATATGGAATTGCCCTTCCTGTCAATGGCACAGGGTACACAAACCAACTCGTCAGAAAGCCCTCTTTTGTTAGACCCGCCGCCTCGTCTCCTGCTTTTACGCTCTGCTGCACTCCCGTCAAAATACTTCTGGTCGCCTTTGTACGATATGGGGAAGAACGCCTCGTCCGCCTCAATTATGCCGCCAAGCGTATCTTCGTCCGCATGCTTGCCAAGTAGGTCCAGAATCTTGTGCCGCCAGATGAATGAAGTGCTATGTACTATGCCGCAGGCCTCAGCGCAAGCGTCCAGAGACATGTCCTGCTTCATGCATTCCAGATATTTCCGCCATACGGTCAGGCTTTTGGACGAACCGCTGAATAAGGTGTTCGTTGTTATTGAAAAGGAGCGTTTGCAGTCTGCACATATAAATTTCTGACTGCCGTTTTTCTGATGACCGTTCCTGCGCACATGACGACTTCCGCAGTGAGGGCATATTCTGCCTTCTGCAAATTTCTTATCTTCAAGATATTGCCACATTTTTACATCCTGCTCGTCTTGCTCTTTCAGCAATTCCTTTAAGCGTTCTTGCTCCGACTGCGGCAGGTCATTAATTATAGCCAGTATCGTATCTGCTGTATGTTCCATTGTCTTTGATTTTTTGCAAAGTTAATATTTTTCAGTTTAATATCAAACTAGAGCCTTATGTTTTTTCAACAGGTCGAAATTTATGCATATCAGAATCGAAAACAACATAAACGGCATGACTGGAATTTTATACCTGACCAAAGCCCCCAAATTTGGAGTTGTCATTCCGATTAGTGCATACAGAACCAACATAAAGCAAAGAGTAAACAAAACGAATCTAATCTGCTTTTCTTCAATTTGTTTAAACCTAATACACATGTACAAAAACAGCAATAGGAAAACAATATTTTCAGCACAACAAACCAACTTTATAAACGAGTTCGCCTCCGTAACAAACGGTCGGAAAAGCGTATTTATATATGCAGGGACAAGTGCCGAGGCAAAACTCACAAAAGTCGGTTCCAACTCATTGATTTCTATATTACTACCCGAGCAATCCGCTTCATAGTTTACCATGTTGATAAAATCGTGCTGTTTTTTCACTATCGTATCGACCAAGTCGTAGCCGAAAATGCTTCCACTAAAAAAGAACAAGGTGACAACCACCACAAGCACCGCAACAGACGAAACAAGCAACTTTTTAGCCCCGAACTTCGACGGCAAGGCAAGCACCACCAATCCTGGCAAGATCGCCAGCAAAACATAGAATTTAGACAAGAACAAAAGTCCAGCGGAAAGCATGACTATCAACAACTTAAGCACTCCGAACTTTTGGCACATCGAAACCCAAGAAAACATCAGAAGACCGAGAGAAAACATAACTAGGCACTCCTTCATCATACCCGACGACCAGAACACCACGCTTGGCACCAAAAACGCAGAAACCACTGCTACCCAACGCTTTCCATTGCAAAAACCAAGCATCGCCAAGGCTAGAAAATACGCCCCGCAAAAAGCCACGAACGCACTGATTATTAAATTCAGCCAAAGATTTCCCTGCGTAAAAAGGTCAAAAAATGCATTATAGCGAATCACAGTACGATTATCGTTAAGAAGTCCGTAATTCCACGCCTTGTACCAATAATCAGCCTTGTCGTAGTAATACTCCAGTTGCGGTTCGTCGGCACAAATCCCTGTCAGCATCTTGAAATAGTCGGCTGGATTTTCCTCCATTGCAGAATACAGCACCAATCCTGCCTTGTGATATTTGTTTATATCGCCAGTGTTTTTGTCTTCATACACAAGCTGATACACACCTACCAATGCAAACGATGCCAATAACTTTGTCGCAAACAGTACGAGTAACCATTTCGGAGCAACTTCCAACCTGCGGAACACTTTCAACTTGCATATCACAAACGAAAATACAGCAACAAAGGCAAGCGCTAATATTATGGTTACCAATACATTCATTCTTCTCTCATATTATTTTGTTGTAACTGTTCGCCACGCTGTTGCAATGACTCCGCCTTATGCATGTCGCCACGCAAACTATAAACATAAGCAAGGTTAAAATAGACAATATAATTGTTCGGATTCCGTTTCAATGCCTCATTAAAATATCGCTCAGCTTCATCATACTTATTTAACTGACAATTAGCCACTCCAGAATAAAAATATCCATCATCATGGTCGGGATTCACCTCAATCGCCTTGCGACCGCACTCTATAACATCGCTCCACCTACCAAGCGCAACTAGCGACTTCAACTTGCCTGAATATGCCACAAAGAGATTCGGGAACTTTTCAATAGCCTTGTCATACATTTTTATCGATTCCTCAACGCAACGCACGCGGTCTTCTGCACTATATTGCTCACTCTTAGACGCTTCAGAATAGCAAAACCCTAGATTATAGTAAATTTCAGGTCGCGTAGAATCTCTTTCTATCTCTTGAATATAATACATCATGGCAGTGTCGTATATGCCAAGTTCATAATAAGAATTGCCAACCTTAAAATACGAATCGTAAATGTTGCCACCCAAATTCAGCACCTCTGAATAACAGTCCTTGGCCTTCTGGTAATCGCCCTTATCGTAAGCGATTTCAGCACGATTATAATACGCAAGTCCATCATACGGAAATAATTTAATTGATTTATCTAAACAAAAGATTGAAGAATCGCCGTAATGCTTATCGGGATAATAATGGTCAAGACGCAAATAGCAGAAACCAAGTCGCTCATAGCATTCGCTATAGTCAGGATTTATGCTGATAGCATCGCTGTAGATTCCCATTGCCTGCCTGATGTTGTTGTAGAATTCAACAGAATCAACACCTTCAACCTGCAATGCTTCATCGCGATAGGCATCTCCAAGATAGAATTTTATACGAGCACTTTCAGGAACTTTCGGAGCATCAGCCTTATACAACGTATATGGATCTTTCCAATCAGCAGCGCGAAGAACCGTCTGAGTTGAAAACAAACATATCACTACAAAAGACAACCCAGTCATTACCAGCGACTTCGCTTCTATTTTAATTTCACTTGAATCTATACGCAACAACTTTGCAAGCAACTCGACAAAGACAATTGCCGAAGCCAGCACTGGCACAAACAAAAACCTGTCAGCAAACGACGATCCAATAAGATAAACCGTATTTGAATATATGCTCATAGTCGTTATCCAAAAGAGAATGCAAAATACGAAAACGCTTTTTCCTCTCTTTACGAACAAGCTATGAATAACATAAATAAGCATTCCCACATAAACTAAAAATACAAGTATAAAGCGCCAGTCTAACAACCCAACATACGGCAATTGTGCAAACGAATAATCGCAGGACTGCATGTAAGGAACAAAAGCAAGCAACAAGTATTTTCCCATTAGGAAAATTGCACTTCCCAATCGAATGTCAAGCGACTGGTCAGCAAGGTAGTTTTGCATCAGTGTAACATACGAGCTATGGTAATCGTGCCATACCGACAAAACCGCATATCTCATTCCAAGATAAACACTTGTAGACAAAAGTAATACAAGCAAAATATTAATGTAAGGCTTTAATATTTTAAAATTCGATTTTGCATGCTTTTCCGACTTCTTTCTTTTTTGTTTGACATCGGCTTTTACCACATTAGAAACCTTATTTTCTCCGAAAAAGAACACAAAAAGCGGAATAGCCACAAGCGCAGTTATCGCACTTTCCTTAGAGAAAAACGACAAGGTATAGCTCAATAACAACCATAACAAGTTGATTTTCTTGCCGTTTTCAAAATATTTCAATGCAGAAATTATCGCTAGCAAAAGGAATAGAAAATAGCACAATTCGTCGCGGCTCTTGATGTTTGCAACAACTTCGGTATGCATTGGATTCGCAGTGAAAATCAATGTAATAAGCAAAGGGAAAATCCACGACCTTCGCTTGAACATCATTCGCAGGAGGACAAAAAGCAACACGCTGCTCACAGCATTCCACAGCACATTCATAACATGGTAGAAAGTGGTATTGTTTGGAGAAATCTCCCACTCCAACGCGAAAAGCAACTGAGACACAGGACGATACTGAAAAGTTTCTGGAAGAAATTCAGCACCATCCTGCGAATGGTTCATCATAATGTCCTTCCAACCAGATAAACCAGCAGTAACATATTTGTTGTCCTTGAATAAGAAGCTGTCATCAAGCACCCATCCATGATGGAAAGTATTGACATACAGCAATATGGCAAACACAAACACACCGACACACAAGAGCAAATCACGCAACTTACCCTGCCTGTCGCCATTTGTCGGCACAACGATGTCAGATACATTCAGCATAGAGCAAACTCAAACGGTTGCAAAGTTAACAAGTTTTTTGCGTATTTCTACAAAATGAATTATTTTTGCACTTTAAATAAAATAATGAAAGCAAAACAAGTAATATTCGCAATAATAAGAATTGCCATAGGACTATTCTTCATTGCATCAGCCATACTCAAAATATTCACAGTCAAGGAATTCGAACTATACATTTATAGTTACGGCATATTCAACTACACGCTTTGCTCCTTGTTTGCCAGATGTCTCATTGCCTTCGAGATGTGCGCAGGTCTTTGCCTTGCGCTAAGGTGGTGGTATAGACTTGCTTGGTGGCTTATGCAGATTTCATTGCTTGGATTTACTGTATTCCTAATTTTCGCACAACTGCGTGGCGATGCCAATTGCCACTGTATGGGCGACTTCGTGGAACTCAACCCGTTGCAGTCGATGATAAAGAACTTTGTAATAATGGCACTTCTCCTCGTCATAAGAAATCAGGAGAACTGGAATTTTAAGTTCGGAAAGATAATAAAACCATTGATTGTCATAATAGTAGCAGCAGTCCCGTTCATTGTCGTTCCTCCCGAAGTGCTATACAACAAAATATATTCAAGCGACAGGAACATAAATACTCCGGTATTTGAGAAGGCATTGACTGACAGCACATTCTACAACTGTTACCCGATAATACGCCCAAACTACGAATACGACTCAACGACCTTTGTCGCAGAGCAAAAACCGCTTGAACTGCAAGGTCGAAATGTTCTTATGTTTGCTCATGCCGGCTGTAAATACTGTCGTGAAGGCGCAAAAAGGATGTCAATGTTCTTCCGCGAGAACAAATTGGACAGACGCAGATGTAAAATCCTGATATTCGGCAATTATCCGCCGTTAAGCACATACGAGTTCATTCAAGCAACCGAAGGATTTGGATTCGAATACCGCGAAATAAACCCCATAACATCCCTCGACATCGTTGACGGACAATTTCCAACATTCACACTTATGCAGGACGACAGCATTGTAAAGTCATTCGACCTGTGGGGATTGGAAGAAAGCACAATAAAAGAATTCTTTGAAACAGAACCTATTATTAATAAACAATAAAATTACATGAAAATTAAAACTTTAGCATTGGTAACACTCAGCTTCACACTATTCTCGTGCAAGGAGCAAAAGCCAAAAATCGAAACAGCAGAAGACGAATCTATTGTTTATTTCTGCAAGGATATTACACCAGAAAATATTCTGAAACTATACGAGGCTCTGGATGTTAAGCAAGAAGGGAAAATCGGTCTTAAAGTACATTTCGGAGAAGAAGGCAACCAGAATTTCCTCAACCCAGAACTACTAAGACCGCTAGTGGAAAAGGTCAATCCTACTTTCGTCGAAACCAATGTATTGTATGTTGGAAAACGTCGTTACACTGACTCTCACATTGCATTAGCAAAGGAACATGGTTTTACTTTCGCTCCCATTGACATCCTTGATGCCGACGGAGAGACCGAAATTCCAGCCGAAGGTTTGAAGCACTACACAAAAATCAAGACTGGTAGCCATTTCAACAACTACGACAACTACATCATATACTCACACTTCAAGGGACATGGTTCGGCTGGTTTTGGCGGTGCAATAAAGAACGTATCGATGGGACTTGCCTCGCCAGGCGGGAAGATGGCAATGCATGCCACCAACTTCCCAACCACTGCCGACCCTGAAGCATGTGTAAATTGCCAACGCTGTGTAACACAATGTCCTGCACAAGCTATAACAATAGGTGAAAATGGTCCAGTTATCGACACTACAAAGTGCATAGGTTGTGCAAAGTGCATTGCAGAATGTCCGCTCAAGATTTTCAAGCCCGACTGGAAAGAAATCGAGGAAAATGTCTTCCTTGAGCGTCTTGTTGAATATGCAAAAGTCCTCAGCGAATCCAAGCCAATGGTTTACATTAATGTAATGGACAATATTTCAAAGACTTGCGACTGCTCGTCAAAGGCTCCTGCCCCATTTATGGAAAAAGTCGGCGCTGTTGCATCAACCGACATCGTTGCTATAGAAATGGCTTGCCACCAGCTTACCGCAGCAAAATATGGAAAAGACGACGCATTTAAGGATGTGAACGGCGTTAGCGGTTACGGACAAGTGCAATACGCACACCAACTTGGCATGGGAAACATAAAGTATGTACTTGTGGATGTCATTACTGGCGAACGCATTAGCATTGAAGATGCGATAAAGTAGATTGAAAGATTTGATAATTGAAAAATTTGAAGATTAAAAGTCACGGCAATTGCTGTGACTTTTTGTTTATCAACTTCTCGGATGATGCATCAAAATCTCCTCAAGCAAAGTCTGCTTGTTAATATGCGTGTAAATTTCCGTAGTCGTAATTGACTCGTGTCCAAGCATTTCCTGCACTACTCTCAAATCGGCGCCACGCTCAATAAGGTGTGTTGCAAACGAATGCCTAAAAGTATGCGGAGAAACATTCTTTTCAATCCCAGCATCCTTGCAAGTCTGCTTTATAATTGTGAAAATCATTGCACGGGTTAACTTTTTTCCATTGCGGTTAAGGAAAAGAATGTCGCCACTGCCCTTCTGAGGTTCAATGTGATTGCGGAAAGATTTCATGTAATTATCGATTTCCTGCATTGCCTTGTGTCCGATTGGCACAAGCCGCTGCTTGTCGCCCTTGCCGACAACACGAATATATTCCTCTGGAAAAAACAAGTCGGACAACCGCAAACCAACAAGTTCCGACACACGCAGACCACAACCATACAGCACCTCGATTATCGCACGGTTACGATGACCAAGTTCGTTACTTACATCAATGGCGCTAATTATTGCCTCAATCTCCTCAACTGTCAGCACTGTCGGCAAATGACGTGCAAGTTTCGGTGTCTCAATAAGTTCTGTCGGATCATCTTCAATCTGGTCGTCAACCAGCAAAAACTTGTATAGCGACTTGATTGCCGAAATTGAGTGCGACTGCGAAGTTGCAGCAATGTCCTGCTTAGCATTATAGCGAATATATTCGCGAAGCATATCGGTATCAACATCGGCAAAACCACCAGAAAAACCGATTTGGGTGAGATACAAGTCCAACTTATGCAGTTCCTGCATATAGGAAATGTGCGTATTCTCCGAAAGCGACCTCTCCAGCTTTATGTAGAACTCGTATTCCTTGAGTGTTGTCTCGCGCGACTTCATTTTGTTCCCTGTTTCGCAAATAAGTTTTACTATATTAAAAATCCAACATCTTGATAGTCAAGATGGGATTTTATTTATTTTTACTTACATAAAAATCACAAATTTTTATGTAAGTTTGCAAAAATAATAAAAACGAATGAAACTGCTAATCATAAATGGTCCAAACTTGGGCAACATTGGTCGCCGCGAACCAGAAATTTACGGACACGAAGACTTTGAACCATTCTTGGAATCGTTGAGAAAAGAATTTCCCGAACACGAAATCAATTACTTTCAGTCACACCACGAAGGCGAAATCGTTGAAAAGATACATTCTGCAGAAACCGAAAAATATGACGGCATAATCATTAACGCTGGTGCTTATTCGCACACGTCCTACTCTATCCGTGATGCTGTTGCGGCGATTAGTACGCCTATTGTCATGGTACATATTTCAAATGTCTATGCACGGGAGAATTTCCGTCACGAGAATGTCATTGCTGCCAAATGCAAGGGGGTGATAACAGGATTCGGACTAAAGTCATACGAACTAGCAGTAAGAAGTTTTTGTGCAGAATAATTTTGATTTCCCTGCAACCGAAAAAAGCATTACTTTTGCAAACGCAATCGGCCCCTTAGTTTAATGGATAGAATTTGGGATTCCGGTTCCTACGATAGGCGTTCGATTCGCCTAGGGGTCACAATGGAGACGCATCATAAAGGTGCGTTTCTTTTTTTTGCATCACAAAAAAAAGGTCGCAGCAAAAACTGCGACCTCCATGCATTATGAAAACTTACTCTATTCCTTTACGAGTTTTTTCATTACAGAACCATTTTCAGTTTCTACTGAGAAGAAGTAAACGCCTGCTTCAA
>JAFZLK010000116.1 GCA_017551515.1 Bacteroidales bacterium
AAATACAACAAACATAATGAATAACCCGAGTGTACTCTCGAGCCACTATGGAAGAATAACATATACATGGCATATTGTAAATGCAGAATGTACGGGTGAAGCTTCTGCTATTTACAATTTCCGTCAAATACCTTCT
This sequence comes from Bacteroidales bacterium, assembly GCA_017551515.1. GTDB lineage: Bacteria > Bacteroidota > Bacteroidia > Bacteroidales > ML635J-15 > Bact-19. The sequence goes on from JAFZLK010000116.1 coordinate 137, forward strand.
CCAGAGGCTGGTCCTGACATGACCGTTTGCGGTGTAACCGCTGAAATAACTGGAGCATATCCAACAATCCCGACAATAGAAGGTTCAAGTCTTCAGTGGACAGGTGCTGGCGTTACGTTCAGTCCTACGAACACGATACAGCCGACAGTTAACGCCAACGGAAGCGGCACATACGTCATTACACTCGCGGAGCGCAACGGGATGTGCGTAGGAACCGACAACATGACTATCACCTTCATCAACGCCCCCACCCCAACGACAACTGACGGTGTTGACACAGTCTGCGGTAATGTGGCAGAACTCCAAGTTTTCAACACCGACCTTTACGACGAAGGAAATTGGACAGCATACGACTTGAACGATAATGTACTTCCTACTGCTGTTTATAACAACTACAACAATCCAAACTCGCCCAGCAGCGACCGCTACCCTCACAGCTATGTAACCGTTCCAATCCCCGACAACGCTAACGAAGTTAAATATCGATTCAAATGGACAGAGCTAATATACGATCCGCGACTTCCAGATAATGCTCCAGAATGTTATAACGAAGTAGAAAAATATGTGGTATTCAAGAAAAGTCCATCAATAAGCGTAAGCGGATGTGGTGTATCAAGCAACAATCATATTACAGCAATTGGCAATTCTGTGGAGCTGTGTGCTAACTTATCATCAGAATACAACGCTCAATTCTCATGGACAAGCAAGGACATAGCAGGAAGTTTCTCTAATCCGACGAATTTAAATACAACCTTCACACTGGACAACAGTATTGTTATAAATGGATCTCTCGATGCTAACATTTGTTTTGTAGGCATGAATGGGAATTGTATGGCTATTGATACAATGCATGTAACATTTATGAATATACCAGAAACAAATGAAGTTAGCAATGCTGTATGCGGTAGAGAATACACACTTACAAGCGAATACCATACTTCAACCTCCCGCTGGTTTGTAGAATCCAAGCCTAATCCCAATGCACAGGTAACATGGTCAAGTAACTTACATAACGATGAACCCGAAATAGTTAATGTAACCGACTATGGAATTTATTCTTTTGCATTAAGAGATGTTATTAATGGGGTTAGTTTCACCATTGAGAGTGTTACCGTAGAGTTTATGGAGATTCCTAATCCTATGGCAGGAAATGATTTTGTTGTCTGTGGACTTGATTTCCAGCTTAATGCTATCACATCGCACAACGAAGGCGACAACATCGTGGGTACATGGACAAATATAAATGGTGGCACGGCTACATTTGCCGACCGTACAAATCCAAACACTACAGGTCATTACTCAGCATACGGACCTGCAACATTCCGTTGGACAGAAACCAATCACCCAAGTATTGAAACCAATAGTCAGGAAATTTGCTCCGCATCGGATGATGTTGTTGTTACCTTCTACGAGCCACCTTCAGCTGTAATAAACATGCACCCAGACGATACAGTCGCTTGCGGTCTTATAACTCCGTTCTTCCTGCGTGCAGATACACCCGGCGATGGTGTCAACGGCTACTGGTACGAACAAAACCCATCGACACAGTTCGGTCCTAACAATGCAACCGTCAACAACACCATAACCGATGTTACCGTATCAAGCTACGGAAGACACGACTTCTACTGGATTGAATGCTCAGGTCCAGCAGACAACCCACGTATGTGTAGAGATACGGCAGGTCCATGGACTATTGACTTCTTGCAGGTGCCCACAGCACAAATTAGCGAATCAGAAATGACTTTCTGCGGATATGATGGTCTGTTGCATGCTGACTTCAATGGCATAGGTGAAGGTCGTTGGTCAACAAATGCACATTCCAGCATACTTGCTTTCGATGATCGTTCCGACCCGAACACGTTAATCCATACGACTGTCCTCAACAGCGGCAATTATGAAGATCCATACTTCGAAATTTACTGGACAGTACAGAACACTGTATATTGTACCGACAGGGATACAGTAAAGGTCGTATTTGCAGCAGTTCCTTCCGATTCAATTATGGCAATTCCTCCCAAGTGCTTCGGCGAACCAGCAATACTCAGAGCATACGACACAACCATTACAATATATGACTGGGATTATGGCAATGGTATTATAGACTCTGTGATTAACAATGTTGCGAATGGCACATACTTGGCCTTTGTTCACTGGGAAGATATGCAGACAAGTCATGTTGTTGGACTTACAACAACCAACGCATGGGGTTGTACATCAAATATAGGTAGTGCAATAGTCGAAGAACCTTATCGCCCAGAATACACCTATAATATAATAGGTGATACTTGCGGAAAAAGTACTGGCATAATAGAGTTCATTGACACAACAGGATACTTCTCGTTCTTCTGGATTGACACAACTGCTGGACCTTCATTTACAGATCCAAGAGGTTATCCAATAACAGCTGCCGACAATTACAGTGTAAGCAACCTGCCAGCAGGCACTTATACATATCGTTCCGACTATCAGTCATTCAACCGTGAATATATAACAATTTACTACCATTACTTCGGTGAAATATATTGCCACGACTTCCCACAAGTTGTGGTGGATCCTGTTGCTGGCACATTAGACGAATCTCCTGTTATAAATGTATTCGGAGAGTTTCACGATTGCGCTCCATCAGATGTTATGCTTTCTGTTGATGAATATGCTTCGTATATGTGGTCGAATGGTGCAACTAACAGATTAATACATGTAACCGAACCAGGTTACTATAATGTTACTGTTGCCGATGCAAATGGATGTACAGCTGTATCAAATCAGGTTCAGATTGGTGGCAGTAGCACACTCACTACTGCTCCACAAATTTCTATCGTCGGCATGAACAGCAGAAACAGAAATGTAGTGTATTGGTCGGCATTGTCAGATGAAAATGTATACGCATACAATATCTACCGAGAAAACAATGTTGCCGATGTTTTTGAACTGGCGGCAACAATACCATCCAACGCACAAACCTATTGGATAGACGAAACCTCTCAACCATCGTCGCGAGCATACAAATATAAGGTAACAGCTGTTGACGCATGCGGAGGAGAATCGCCAATGAGCGACTACCATAAAACAATGCACTTGACTATCAATCGTGGTATTGGAACTTCGTGGAATCTAATATGGTCACACTATGAAGGTTTCAGTTTCGGTTCGTACAGAATTTACCGCGGTACAAGTCCGTCAGATTTGGTTATGTTGGAAGAAATTCCATCATATCAAAATTCATATACCGACTACAATGTTGACAATGAAGAAGGTCTATACTATCAAGTGGAAGTTGTACGCAATATCGGTTCGCGCACCTATTTGTCGTCACGTTCCAACATTGTCTCCAACGATTATGTTAGCAATTATACAATAGTGACTGCCGCAAACAACGATGAATACGGAATTGTCATTGGAGGCGGTACATATCCTATGAATACAGACATAACTCTTTATGCAATTCCGAATAATGGCTACCATTTCTCGTCATGGAACGACGGCAACACGGAAAATCCTCGCCATGTTGTTGTAACCGGAGACGCCACTTATGTTGCTTCATTTGCAAGTAATCAGCAAGGTGAAACTTATACGATTACAGTGCTGTCGTCAAATAACGAACAAGGAACAGTTACCGGTAGTGGTGTATATCCCGCAGGTGCACTCGCCAGAATTTCGGCGACTGCCAACAACGGATTTGTATTCACATCGTGGAATGATGGCAATACCGAAAATCCGCGCTATATAACAGTTACCAGCGATGCAACATACATTGCCAACTTTGCCGACATTTCAACAGTAACTACCTATACAATTACTGTGCTTTCTGCAAACGAAAGCTATGGTACAGTTGTAGGTGGCGGAACATATGCGGAAGGTACAATTGCGACAATTGCAGCAATTGCAAACAGCGGTTATGTATTTGTCGCATGGAACGATGGCAACTCCGAAAATCCACGTCAGGTTCCCGTCATCGCTAATGCTACATACATCGCTTCGTTCACAATTGGAAATGGTATCGAAGAAAATATTATGCCAGAAATCTCAATTTACCCGAATCCTACATCAGGAATGCTTTTCATAAAGTCATCGGAACAGATTTCCCATATCGAGTTCATTTCTATTACTGGTCAAATAATGTCTAACGTTGATGTAAACAGCGACAATGTAGCTTGTGACGTGGCTAACTTTGTTCCAGGAATGTACTTTATTAGAATTTACAGCGGTTCGCAGAATGCACAAACACTTATCAGTGTTCAAAAATTCGTAAAGGAATAAATGTAGATAAGTCGAGATAAAAAAGGTCGATTTCGCATCGACCTTTTTTATATATCTTCATCGTCACTCTCACCTTTTTTCTTCCGCTTAAACTTTATGATGTTTATAATCTTATTCATCACACGCGGATTTATCCTCAAGTTGTCGTTTGCGACCGAAACAACAAGGTATATGCCTATCGGCAAAAGGACAATTGTGCTTATCCACATTCCGAAATATGTAGGAGTCACAAGCTCTTTTACCGTGCTTTCGAAAGTGGTCGATACAATATAGTACACAAGGAATATCAAAACGGATACGACCATCGAAAGGCCAAATCCACCCTTGCGGATTATTGAACCTAACGGTATCCCAATCAGGCAGAACAGAAGGCAGGCCAATGACAGTGAATACTTACGATACCATTCTATTTCATGGCGCACAATCCAACGGCGAGTACCATCTATCTCATCAGACACTATATTTAAATAAGTATCTGCCGACCTAGAATAATTAACAGCAAACTCATAAACCTGCTCTTTCTGCACATTGTCCATCATCGAAAGAAGCGTATCAATCCTGATTTTCGACACTACTGACTCATCATTTGCAGTTATTCTCAGCAATGGTGCTTTCGAATATGCGTATGACATATTTGCACCACTATACACATCGTTCATTCCCTTGTAAATCTGGAAACGCTTGAAATTTCCACAAATTTCCTGCTCTCTTTCGTTCAAGGCTGCATTCAACGAATCCATAGTATAGCTTAACTGCTTATTATCAAGCATTTCGTAACCACCCTTAAAGAACTCCTCATTATTCTTGTCTATTCCTGTCGCATCAAGTTCCAAATAAGTAATCTGCCGCTCGAATTTCGAACTTTGGTGCTGGAAGTTGCTGCCTTTTACATCCTCGTGCCTCGTACCATTATGAAGTTCAAGAATCATCATGGAATTGTCCTCGGTAATAAGAATATTTCCCGACGAAGCCATAGTGACATTGTTTGGTGTGGATGTTGCTCTGTGATCGTAGATTAGGATTCCGTTCAAGTCGTTGTTGCGCGTCTTTTGGTCAACTTTTATGAAAATGTCATCGGCAGGCTCGACAAATATGCCGTTCTGTATTATAACTTCTGGACGCTGCTGCTGTATCCCGAATAGCAACGACCTCATTTTCAAATTAGTATATGGCATAAGATTATTTGAGAAGAAAAATGCAGCTACACTTATTATAATATTGAATACAACAAGTGGCATCATTATCTTGTACAATGACACACCTCCCGACTTCATCGCAAAAAGCTCGTTTGTCTCGCCGAACTTTCCCATAGCCATGATTGAAGCAAGAAGCCCGGACAATGGCAATGCCAACGGCACAAGCGAAAACGAGGCATAAAACATCAACTCCAAGATTATAGAAAAATCGAGGCCTTTGCCTACAAGGTCGTCAATATACCGCCACAAAAACTGCATCAGAAGCAAGAAGACGCAAAGCAGAAACGTTATAAACCAAGGTCCGATAAACGCCCGCAAGATATATCTGTGCAACCTCTTCATGCCAACATGTAATTTTTACAAAGTTAACGGTTTTTTGCGAAAATACTCCTCCACTAACGACTTGTCCTTATTAAGCTGAGCAACAAGACCTTCAACTTCAGCGAATTTCTGTTCGCCTCTTATTCTCTCACAGAAACTTACCCTTACTTCCTTGCCGTACAGATCATCGGAACAACCAATAATATGAAGCTCTATACTCTGCGTTTCGCCATCAAAAGTCGGGCAAAAACCTATGTTAAGCATTGATTCATAAAGTTTTCCTTCAATCAAAACCGATGCAATATACACACCATTTGCTGGCACGACCTTTCGGCTGTCGGAAATTTCGATGTTGGCAGTTGGAAAACCGATAGTACGCCCTACACCACGACCATGCACAACTGTTCCCGACATGCAATACTTATAGCCAAGGTACCTGTTGGCGGTTGACACATCACCAATTGCAAGCAGATTGCGTATTGCCGAAGAACTTATGTCGTCGGAATAGTCCAAATGGAACCTGTCGAGACGTGAAACCGGAATTTTTCCCGAAAATATTTCCGACACGCCATTTTCCTTATGTCCTATGGAATTGTTGTAGCCAAGCAGAAGCCTCGAAACCGAAAGTTGCGAGACAAGTATTTCGTCAATGAACCGAGTACCAGAAAGTCCTGCAATTTCGGAATTGAAATTCAACACCAACAAATTTCTCACACCAAAACGCTCAAACAAAGCAAACTTCTCGTCCATTGTCGAAAGAAGGTTTATCTTCCTGCCAAAAAACTCCGCAGGATGAGGATTCATCGTTATTACAAGTTCCTCGAAACCAAACTTTTCGGCCATCTGCTTCACCTGTCCAATAATATATTGATGACCAGTATGCACACCATCGAACACACCGACTGTAGCCACGCAGTGCTTAGGAATTTCAGGCGATATTTCACGAAATACTTTCAAGCATAAATTTTTTGCAAAAATAAATATTATTTACGATTTACGATTGGGTTAGATTTAGGGAATTTAGAATGTATACAGACCCAGACTACACCATTCCACACAACGCAATCATTCATACAATTCGTAGTATGACAAAAAATTGATAGTTTTGCAACATGGACGAAACGCAGATTGCATATCAGCGGCTGACAATAATCAAGGACTGCTCGGAACTTATGGCTAAGCTACCGAACCGAATTTTCATAAACGGACGATTCGTCGGCATTATGCAACAAAAAAAAGTGAATATAATGATACCGAAAGGAACATACAACATCATGATTCAAAGTCCAATCCCATTTTTGTATGCCACCGACCAAGTTGAAATCCAGCATGATGTTGAAAACATTGTAGCATTCAAAAACCGCGAACGGATATGGGACATATTGTTTACAATCGACCTCGCTTTATGGATTGCAGGATTCTTTGTCTCATTGCCATCACCATGGGACTTAATCTACGAGATTTCAACCAACACCTTTCTTGCATTATGGCTAATATACGAATTCTGCATCCGAAAAAAATACTATAGAATAATACAGCGCAAAGTCGTAATACACAGAGACCAGACATAAAAAAAGGGAGAAACGAAACGCCTCTCCCCTATAAATCGCAAATATAATTTTTACAATTTGTGGATTACAAGTCCCGAACGGAGTTTCGGTTCGAACCATGTAGTCTTCGGAGGCATGATGCTTCCCGAATCAGCGATGTTGATGAGCTGATCCATTGATACTGGATACAAAGCAAATGCAACAACCATTTCGCCTGAATCAACACGGCGCTTCAGCTCGCCAAGACCACGGATACCGCCAACAAAGTCGATGCGGTTGCTGGTGCGGAGGTCTGCAATACCAAGAATGTCGTTGAGAACGTGCTTCGAAAGGATATTTACATCGAGAACACCAAGTGGAGTGTTGTCGTATGTTCCCTGCTTTGCGTTCATCTTGTACCAGTGACCATCAAGATACATGCTGAATTCGTGCAACGAAGCCGGCTTGTATATTTCGGTTCCCATATCTTGAACTACAAAGTTCTGTACGAGCTTATTCATGAAATCTTCCTTGCTAAGTCCGTTCAAATCCTTTACAACGCGGTTGTAGTCGATAATCTTGAGCTGAGTGTCGGGGAAGTGAACAGCCATGAAGAAGTTGTATTCTTCCTTGCCGGTGTGGTTAGGATTCTTGCTTGCATATTCCTTACCGATACGGCTAGCAGCAGCTGTACGATGGTGACCATCAGCAACGTATGTATAAGGAACCTTGGTTGCGAACAATTCTTCGATACGCTTGTTTGTTGCGTCATCGTTGATTACCCAGAAATGATGTCCGAAACCGTCTTCTGCTACGAAATCATATTCAGCAGGCTGGTTCTTTACGATATTTTCAACGATAGCGTCAATTTCTGGAACAGCCTTGTATGAGAAGAACACAGGCTCAATGTTTGCGTTGGTGTAACGGGTGAGAACCATACGGTCTTCTTCCTTCTCGATACGGGTAAGTTCGTGCTTCTTGATGATGCCGTTGAAATAATCTTCGGATGAAGCGCAACCAACGATACCATACTGTGTACGGCCGTCCATTGTCTGAGCGTAAATGTAGAATTTTGGCTTGTCATCCTCAACGAGCCAGCCTTCACTCTGCATCTTCTTGAAATTCTCAACTGCCTTGTTATAAACCACTTCGCTATGAAGGTCTGTACCCTTTGGAAGGTCGATTTCGGCGCGGGTTACATGAAGGAGCGACTCCTTCTTGCCTTCTGCCATCTGTGCAGCTTCTTCCGAGTTCATAACATCGTAAGGCAGACACGAAACTTTCTCTACCAAATTCTTAGGAGGACGTAAGCCTCTGAAAGGTTTTACTATTGCCATTTCTTTATGCTTTTAAAAATAAGTTATACATTAAAAATTTTCGCAAAGATAACTTTTTTATCAGTCGGAAAAACTTTAAAGAAGTTTTTATTTAAATAGACACATAACAAACTAATATTAAACGTATTAACCAATCGCATTGTCGTTTAATTTTGTATATGTCGCAAAAAGAGACCTCGATTCGTGCTTCGCAGAAAAAAACTTTTCGCTTACTGCAAAAAAAGTCTTACCTTCGCACCTAAAATTAAAAAGGAAATTCTATGGCTACAAACAGCAAAATCATCATGGACGGTCTTACATTCGACGATGTACTCCTTATCCCCGCATATTCTGAAATCATACCGGCACAAGTTACCCTTGGCTCGGTGTTTTCCAGAAACATAAAAATCAATACACCAATAGTTTCGGCTGCAATGGACACAGTTACCGACAGCCGTATGGCAATAGCAATGGCTCGTGAAGGCGGTATTGGTGTAATCCACAAAAACATGCCTATCGACATTCAGGCTCGCCATGTAAGCCAGGTGAAGAGAGCTGAAAATGCAATGATTCTAAACCCAGTCACCATAGATGTAAAATGCACTGTTGGCGACGCACGGAAAATCATGAACGAATACAATATCGGCGGTTTGCCAGTAGTTGATGCAGAAAAACGCCTCTGCGGTATTCTTACCAGCCGCGACATGCGTTTCCAAGACGATGCCAGCAAGCCCATCCGCGAAATCATGACTCCTGCCGAAAAACTTGTCACCGCCGACCAGAACACAAAAATTGACGCTGCAAAAGATATTTTCAAGAAATATCGCATCGAAAAGTTGCCAGTTGTTGACAAGGAAAACAAACTTGTGGGACTTATCACCTACAAGGACATCACAAAGGCAAGCGTAAGTCCTAACTCATGCAAGGATTCGCATGGTCGTCTGCGCGTAGCTGCCGCAGTTGGTATTACAGGAGATTCTATTGAGAGAATGGAAGCTTTGGTAAATGCCGGCGTTGATGCACTCGTAATTGACACCGCACACGGACATACCAAGAGCGTAAACGAAGTGCTTAAGTCTGCCCGCAAAAAATTCACCGACATCGACATCGTAGTTGGAAATGTTGCAACTGCAGAAGCAGCAAAATTACTTGTAAAGAACGGTGCCGATGGCGTAAAGGTCGGCATTGGTCCTGGGTCTATATGCACAACGAGAATCGTGGCAGGTATCGGTGTTCCGCAACTCACAGCTATCATGAATGTCTGCGAAGGCATAAAAGGTTCGGGCGTTCCAGTAATCGCCGATGGTGGTATCCGCTATTCGGGTGATATTGTGAAAGCTATTGCAGCAGGCGCATCGTCAATTATGGCTGGCGGACTTTTCGCTGGTACAGAAGAAGCTCCTGGTTCGACAATCATCTACAACGGTCGTAAGTTCAAGGAATACCGAGGAATGGGTTCGCTCGAGGCAATGCAACTCGGCTCAAAGGACCGCTACTTCCAAGATATGGAAGACGATGTCAAGAAACTTGTTCCAGAAGGAATTTCAGGTCGTGTACCTTACAAGGGAACACTCAACGAGGTTATCTATCAGCTCATCGGCGGTTTGAAGGCAGGTATGGGCTACTGCGGAGCAAAGAACATAGAGGAACTTCACGAAAAAGCTCAGTTTGTACGCATCACCGCTAACGGCGTTGTAGAAAACCATCCGCACGACATTACAATAACAAGGGAAGCTCCTAACTATTCACGCAACCAATAAAGGAAATTTACGATGAAAAAGACAATACTTGTAATTGCAACATTGCTTTTTGCAACAATATTGTGCGCACAGGACAGAACTCTGCTTGAAATCGACAACGAAAAGATTGATGCAGACGAATTCATGCACATTTTCAAGAAAAATGCAGGCCACACAGGAAATGTTACACGCAAGGATGTTGACGAATACATGGAACTTTTTGTCAACTTCAAGCTGAAAGTCCACGAGGGACAGATGCAGGGACTCGACTCTTCGCGCAGTTTCAAACAGGAAATTGCAGGCTACCGCAAACAGCTCGCACAGCCATACCTCAGCGACAAAAGCGTCGAGGAAGAACAAATCAAAGAAGCCTACGACAGAATGTGCTACGACATTGATGTCAGCCATATCCTTATTACGGTAAACAACAATGCTTCGCCAGAGGATACTTTGAAGGCATGGAACAAAATCAACGACATCTACAAGCGTGCTGTCAAAGGCGAAGATTTCTCAAAGTTGGCCGACACATATTCACAAGACCCATCAGTTACAAAGAACCACGGCGACCTTGGTTATTGCACTGTGTTCGGATTAGTTTATGATTTCGAAACCGTTATGTACAACACAAAGCCTGGCGAAATATCAAAGCCTTTCCGCACTCGTTACGGATACCATATTATTAAAGTCAACGACAAACGCCCATCAAAAGGTCGCTACAGAATCGCCCACATTATGGTTGTTTCACCACAGGACGCAACCGACGAACAGAAACGCGAGGCAAAAGAAACCATCGAAAATGTTTACGCACAACTCAAGGCAGGTGCCGACTTTGCAGAAATGGCCGATAAATATAGTGCCGACCGCAGAACAGCAGTCAAGGGGGGCGAACTAGGATGGATAAATGTCGGCGGAAGAATGATTCGTGAGTTCGAGGAAGCTGCCTTCAAGTTGAACAATGTCGGCGACATTTCCGACATAGTATCAACAGGTTACGGCTACCATATTATCAAATTGTTGGAAAAAGAACCAATAAAACCGTTTGAAGAATGCAAGGCGGACCTGAAGTCAAAAGTTAGCGGCAACATGCGGTCGTACAAAGGTCGCGATGTTGTCATTGCAAATCTGCGCAAGGAATACAACATTAAGGACCAATCGAAGAAACTTGCACCGTTCTACAAGAAATATGTCACCGATTCCATATTCAACGGAACCTGGAAAATTGATTCCACATTGAAACTCGACAAGGTAATTTTCGAGATAAAGGATCGTAAATTCACAGAAAAAGACTTTGCAAAATATTTCCAGAAATTCAATGTCAAGCAACCACCAGTTGACATAAAGATGTTGGTTCTAAACGGATACAAGCAGTTCGGCGACAAGTGCATAATTGAGTACGAAGAAAAACACCTCGAAGAAAAATACCCGTCGTTCAAGTATTTGATGAAGGAGTACCATGATGGAATTCTGCTTTTCTCGCTCACCAACGATGCCGTGTGGAACAAGGCTATTGCCGACAGTGCAGGACTTGAGGCGTACTACGAAACTGTAAAGGACAACTACAAGTGGGGCTACCGCTACGATGTCAAGACATACAAGTGCAAGGACGAAAAGTCGGCCAAAGAACTTACAAAAGCCCTGAGCGCAAATTTCGACGACGAAACAATCATCGGCAAACTCAACGCAAAAGATTCCACAACGGTTGTCGCTGGCGAATCTGCATTGGACGAAAAGGGACACAGCCTATTTGTTGACAATGCAATACGCGAAAGCGGAGTTGCAGAATCAGCTGGCCAGACAAAAGTGTATTCCGACAAGGACAACAACGTAACAGCAATCAGGGTTGTTGCTCCAACGACAAAGAAACTCAACGAAATCAGAGGCATTGTTACCGCGGCATATCAGGACAAACTTGAAAAAGAATGGACCGAAAGTCTGCACAAGAAATACAATGTAAAGATTCACGAGGAAATGCTCGACCAGATTGTAAAGGAACTTTCCGAAGACAAGCAATAATGTACGCAAAATCATTAACATTCATATTGTTTGCTATCGCATTATGCTCATGCGTTCACAAGAACGAAGAACCAGTACAGGAAAAGTATGTGGCAAGTTTCGGCAATGAAAAACTTACCGAAAGCGAACTTTTACACGCAATCGGAACTTTTTCCAGGAGCAACGACAGCGCAGAACTTGCAGACGATTACATTGACGACTGGCTTACCGAACGAATCATGTACAACGAAGCGACAAAACTATTGTACGACACTGCTGAAATCAACCGTAAGGCAATGCAGTACCGCCGTCAGCTGTTTGCTCACGAATACTGCCAAAAGTACATATACAGCAATGTGAACATGAATGTTACCGAAAAGGAAATAAACGACTACTACGACAAGCACCTCAACGAATATGTCATCAATACCACATACATTAAGGCACACTACATGACTATTTCGCCCAAAATCACACGCTACTACGAGATTTTTGAAAAGGTGCGCAAAAGTGACCTCGACAGCGAACAAGAACTCGGTGACTACTGCGATGGTCCAGATAAGAATGTTTACTTTGTAAAAGACTGGGTGGAACTCAACGACTTCGTAAAACTGATAAACTTCAGCGGAACCATAGAACCTTACGAACTCAAATACAAAAACACACTCGACTTCGTACACGACACACTGCACTACTTGGTAAAAATTGATGACTATCTTATCCCGGGCGACCTTCTGCCAATCGAACTTGCGAAACCAAGAATCATACAGATTATCATGAACAAGCGCAGACACGACAAATACTTGCAGAACAAACGGGAACTAATGAACAAATACAAATCTGACGGAACTATTGTCATTGGCAACAAATAACTTATGAAAAAAACACTCATTATTTCAATAATATGCCTGCTGGGGACAAGTGCCTACTCGCAGGGAATCATCGACAAGATTGTCGGAATAGTCGGTAACGAAATTATCATGATGTCCGACATCGAAAACCAATACATACAGATGGCAAGCCAACAAATGGATGTGAACGACAACACCCGCTGCGAAATACTCGAGGACATGATGTTCCAGAAACTGCTATATGTACAGGCACAAAAGGATAGCATCGAGGTAACGCCAAAGGAAGTTGAAACCGAACTCGACCGCCGTCTGAGCGTATTCATCAACCAGATTGGCTCGGAGCAGAAACTGGAAGAATATTTCGGCAAAACCATAAAGTCGATAAAAGAAGACCTGCGAAGCACCATCGAGGAGCAAATGATGTCACAGAAGGTACAGCAGAAAATAATTGGCGACACCAAGGTAACACCATCGGAGGTAAAACGCTACTTCGAAAATCTACCTGCCGACAGCGTTCCTACAATTGACGCATATTACGAACTATCCGAAATTGTGATAAAGCCAGAAGTAAGCAAGGAGGACAAGGAAAAGGTTATTGCCGAACTCAACAAGATTCGCGAGCGCATACAAAACGGAGAAAGTTTCTCGACAATGGCAGTGCTGTATTCTGAAGACCCCGGCTCGGCAATGAAGGGTGGCGAACTCGGATTCGTCAGCAAGACCGACCTCGTACCCGAATTTTCACAAGTAGCCTTCAACCTGACAAGTCCGCTGGATGTCTCACAAGTGGTTGAAACGGAATATGGATTCCATATCATTCAGATGATTGAAAAGAAGGGAAACATGATGAATTTCCGCCATATCCTTATGAAGCCCAAAGTAAGCATGGAAGCTTTGGAAGCCGCCGATAAAAAGGCAAATGAAGTTTACAACATCCTCAAGACCGACACAATCAGTTTTGTCGATGCTGTAAAGAAATACAGCAACGGTGACAGCAAAGGCTCTGATGGAAAAGTCATGAATCCATACTACGGAGATGCTCACATGACATCCGATTTCCTCGACCCATATACCAAGTCTGCTGTGATGCCACTAAAGGAAGGCGAATATTCCAAGCCGTTCCTATCTACAGACAACAAGGGTATCCGCGTTATAAAAATTGTCCGCCTCGACCTAGATGTTAAGGAGCACAAGGCAAACTTGAAGGACGACTACCTTACCTTGCAAAGATATGCCCTCGAGGACAAGAACAGCAAGCTAATAGATGAATGGATTAAGGACAAAGTCAAAGGCGTTTACATCAAGGTTGACGATGAATATAAGGGCTGCAAGTTCAATGTTGACTGCTGGATAAAATAATTGACGACTTTTGATTTTAGATTGACAACTTTCATATTGTACAGACGCAAAATTTTGCGTCTCAACTAGAAACTTAGAAACTGGCGAAGCCCATCAAACGGCGTCAGCCATAGAAACTTAGAAACAACTAGAAACTCAGAAACGGCTTTAGCCATTGAAACTTAGAAACTTATTATAACCATGAAGATAGCAAAAATAAAAACCGAAGTTGGCACCATGAAGGTGAACTTCTATTTCGACGATGCGCCAAATACGGTGGCAAATTTCATAAAACTAGCCGAAGAAGGCTTCTACAACGGACTGCGTTTCCATCGCGTAATACCAGAATTTGTAGTACAAGGTGGCTGCCCGTTCTCACGCAACCTAGGCGACCCAAGAGTCGGGACAGGCGGTCCTGGCTACAAAATCAAATGCGAACTCAATGGTGGCAACCAGTACCACGACCGTGGTGTATTGTCTATGGCACACGCAGGACGCGACACTGGCGGTTCTCAGTTTTTCATCTGCTTAACCCGCGAATACACCAAGCACCTCGACCGTCAGCATACTTGCTTCGGTAGAGTAGTCGAAGGACTGGATGTACTTGACAAGATTCGTCAGGGATGCAAAATTGAAGAAATAACAATAGAGGAAGAATAATACTAACGAAAATGAAAACCAAACTTTTCGCCATCGCCACATTGCTTCTTGTCCTAACAATTGTCTGGAGTTGTGGCTCTCCAAAGGCAACAGAACCAACCGAAAGCACCGATACTGAAACGATTTCCCAAACCGAAAGTCAACTAGATTTTTCTGCACTTGTCGGCAAATGGTGCGATGCTCACAACACCAAAGATGTAGGTGCTTTGTCGAACCTTTACGACCAAAATGTTATGTTCTATGGTTCGCCGATGGACAAAAACGAATGCATTGAAAACAAACTGGCATTTTTTAAGAAAAAACCCGACTTCAAACAGGAAGCAACTGGCGAAATATCAATCGAGAACATCAGTGACAACGAGGTAAAATGCTGTTTCAACAAAAGAGTTACCGTTGATGGCAAAAACACCGACTATCCCTCATACCTGCATTTCCGCAAAGTTGACGACTATTGGAAAATTTCAGTTGAAAGCGACCTTGTCACCGACGAGAACCTTGCAAAACGCGCCGAAAAGAAAAATATCACTCAGGAAATGGGCGAAAGGCATGATGTCCCTGGCACATACGACTTCAACGGTGACGGCAAAAAGGAATCGTGCTATCTGCTCGAACCAAAGAAATACGACGATGAAGATCATTTCATGGAATGCGAAGGCGAGTGCAACTGCCTTATCATGTTCTCCGACAGCAACATACCACCAATCGAAGTAGAATACTGCATTGGAGGCAAACCGAAAATATATGGCGATTTGGATGGAAACGGCACTATCGAAATTGGCATCTGGCCGTGGTGGTGGACAAGTTGCTGGCATACCTTTTATATATATACGCTCGTGAACGGTGAATGGCAATACTTCGTTGAACCGTTTTCCGTACACTGCAACCTGATGGAAGAACTGGAAGAATCCGGCGAACATATCATCACTCCTGTTAAGGGACAAAAGGATATGTTCAAGATTAGGTACTCATACTTCGACGAGGAAGATGGGATTATGGAAGGAACTGAAATTGTTAGGAAATTGTAACTTGGTCTGCATACCCAATCCAAGACAAAAATACTTCTTAGATGCAGATTACGGACAGCAGTCTTCACAACGCTCCTCATTCTGTATCGCGTGAATGTTTGCTTCGCAGATGCTTTTTGCGCCTTAGCATAGCAAACAAGTTTGTTCTGCATACGGCTATCAAAGCATTACGACTAGCATCCGAAATGACTAATTATCAGTACTCCACTTCAGTCAAAAACAATCCATCGGCAGGCACGGATTGACCTGCTTCGCATCGGTCTTTACTTTCGATGATACGACAAAAGTCATCTACCGAAAGTTTGTCCTTACCTACCTCAACCAAAGTGCCGACAATCGCTCTTACCATATTGCGAAGAAAGCGGTCTGCGGAAATGTGAAACACAATCTGGTCGCCATTTTTTTCAAACCCCGCACGATATATTTTACAGTTGTTGGTCTTCACATCCGTATGCAACTTGCTAAAACTTGTAAAGTCGGTGTAGTTGAATAACTTATCTGCGGCTTCCTGCATTCTGACAACATTGAGAGGATAGCGCACATGCCATGAAAAACCTTTCAGGAACGGATTTTTTCGTTGCGTTATGACATATTTGTACGAACGCTTCTTGGCATCGAAACGAGCATGGAAATTTTCTTCCACTTTGACAATTGAAAAAATAGAAATGTCATCCGGCAACAATCCGTTGAGACGGTCTGTGGTTTTGTCATCAATTTCTGTATTTGCATCGAAATGCGCCACATAGTATTCAGCATGAACGCCAGTGTCGGTACGACCACAACCTGTAAGCGCAATTTTTTCTCGAAGCACCTTACTCAAGGCATCCTCAAGCGTTTCCTGCACCGACGAGGCGTTTGGCTGAGACTGCCAACCATGGTAACGAGTTCCAACATACGAAAGGTCAATCCTATAACGCATATCAGCTATTGCTTGCTTATCTTTATTGTATGAACCTCATCGCCAGCACGAAGCCTTACGAAATATATTCCCGTCTTTAGATCTGCACCAATCTTAATCGGACTTTGAACATCCTTGCCTTCAAATACAACTTGTCCCAAGACATCTATTATCTCGCAAGCAACAACTTCTGCTACATTTACATTGAACTCAATTGTAATTTCATCGCCGAACGGATTTGGATAAGCAGAAATATCACTTCCATTTATTTCTTCTAAACCCACAGGTGGGTCTTCGGGATCGTCTGGATCGTCTGGGTCGTCTGGGTCATCAGGATCATCGGGATCATCTGGGTCATCAGGATCATCTGGATCGTCTGGATCGTCAGGATCATCTGGGTCGTCTGGATCATCACTTCCTCCGCAACGAACAATATTGGAATAAATTCTATCGTAAGTTACATCGCCAAATACTAAAGGATTACTCATCTTTATCATAATGCGATAGTATGTTCCGCGCTCGTACTGGTTCATCTGAATAAAATTGTATGTACAGAAAAGAACAGAATCCACGACTTCTAATGTTTCTGGAGAATCACCAGCAAGCAGATAAGTAAAAGTCTCGGAAATTCCCATATACGGACTCCAGTTCAAGTTGCATACATTGTTTTGATCACATACGACAGCAAGAACAATAGTTCGATGGAACTCATTTATTTCACTCTCGTCACCGCAGTTGCTTACAGCCGTAACCTTATATTTATAATAATGTTCCGAAACATTTACTGATGTATCCTCATACATTGCTTCGGCATTGAAATTCCTAGTAGCAATATTGACGAATCCGTCCCCCGAATCGCGATATATCTTGTACTGCGCTGTACCTTGGTTTTCTGTCTTATTCCAACGCAAAATCACCGAATTCGACTCTGTAACACTTGCAAGCGCAAGTTTGTCGCCAGTGTATGGACGACGAAAACTAATGTTTACCTCATCATACAAACGACAGCCCATATTGTCGGTTACGGTAACAGAATAATCGCCCTCCGCATCCACAACTATGCTCTGCGTTGTTGCATCGTTACTCCACTGGTATGATGCGTAATTGCCGGCATCAAGCGTATAGGTCTGCCCTTCGCAAAGAACCATATCGGAAAACCTTCCAATACGCAACATTTCTGGTTCTGTTACAACAGTGTCAATTACTGTTGTACAATTGTTTGCATCGGTTATCGTAACAGAATAACTGCCTGCCACAAGAGAGTTCACGTTATTGCTATTGGAATTATTATTACTCCATGCAAAAATGAAATCTCCGATATTCCATCCATCTGGCGATATTGAGATTGCTCCATTATTTGCGCCATTACAGGAAACATTTGCTACAGACAATGCAAAATTATGCGGTTCTGCATCCTCAACAACCACTTGAATTGTGTCCGTGCAGTTGTGGCTGTCTTTCGCTACCAAATAATATGTTCCCGGAGCAACATTTTGATACTGCTGTTGCAAACAAATCGGATATAGATTTTCGTTCAACCAGAAATATTGCGCGTATGTTCCTGTTCCACCAGTTGCCGATGCCGAAAGTTGAGCATCGTTTGCACCGGCACAAGTGGTAGGCGTCAATTGGGCAGAAGCGATAAGTTCTGCCGGTTCTGTTATACTAACCGACAATGTTGCCTCACATGTATTTGCATCCGTAACCGTAAGCGAGTATTCGCCGGCGGATAGGTTTGTCCTATCCGATGTATTTGCATCGTCCTGCCAAGCATAAAGGTATTGTCCAGTTCCTCCTGTTACAATTACGGAAATTGCGCCATTGTTTGCACCATAACAAGTTATATTGGTCGAATTTGCCGAAACATTAAGCGCTGTTGGCTGTGAAATGCTACGCGCAACACTTGCCATACAACTATTTGCATCGGTAACCGTCAGCGAATATTCGCCAGAGGAAAGATTTGTCCTG
This sequence comes from Bacteroidales bacterium, assembly GCA_017551515.1. GTDB lineage: Bacteria > Bacteroidota > Bacteroidia > Bacteroidales > ML635J-15 > Bact-19. Next base: position 19,227 of record JAFZLK010000116.1, read on the forward strand.
TCTTCGGTTGTGATTCCATCGTTCCATGAATAGTTATATGCTGGCGTTCCGCCAGTAACAGTAACCGAAATAGAACCGTTATCTGCACCAAAACAAGTTATGTCGCTTGCTTCGGCTTCTATTGTCAGCAAATCTGGTTGTGTTATTGTAAACGACTGCATAACAGTGCAAGAATTTCTATCGGTTACTGTGCAGGAATATTCGTTAGCTGCAAGATTTGCGAGATTTGCTGTTTCCGCATTGTTGTTCCATGCGTAAGTGTATGGCAAAGTACCACCCGAAACATTGAGAGTGATTCTTCCTGAATTGTCACCGTTGCACAAAAGGTTGTCAGATGTTGCATTGGTAAGAATCTGCTCTTTCGCAACAATCGTAGTCGCTAATATTCTAGTGCAGGTTCCAGATGTTATTGCCACCGAATAATTTCCTGCGTCTATATTTGTGCGTTCAGTTGCCGATGTATTGCCATTTTCCCAAACGAAAGTCGATGCTCCAAGATTTGAAAGCAAAAGACTTCCTGTTTCTCCGAAGCATTCAGGCTGAATATAAGTGAGATTTTGGTTCTGGAGTGCATTACCATATTCAAGGAAGAAAACCGAATCTGCAATTATTTTACCTTCGGAATTTTTTGCCAAAAGATGCTTGAAACCACCCGGGATGTTAGCGAAACTTCCACTTGTCTGCCAGTTTTCGCCATTGTTAATCGAATAGGATGATGCTCCAGTTGCCGAAATTGTCATGCTGGCATTGCTGTTGCCATCGCAGGTTTCTGGTTGCGATGAAATTGTAAAAGTTGTATTGCAATTGATACAAATTTTTGCCACATCGCCATTGTTGCATATTGCCCAAAGCGTTCCACTGCCTGACGACGCAATGCTAGTGTAACTTCCTGCCATCACCTCGCGCCACGAATCTGAATACTCATAAATCTTGCCGTCGTTGGTGAGAACATACACATTGTTGTCGCAGGCTGCCGACGAAAGTATTGAAGTACTGAATGCACCTGTATGTGACGTTGCCGTCAATGTTGACGGATTGAAACTTGCTATTCCTCCTGCAATTGTTATATAAATATTGTCCGACGCAGTCTTTACAAAACGAGAGTTATTATTGAGGCTAATTCCAGCCGTCATTTGCACCAATGCATTGTTTTCTACTTTATACAATGCATTTCCCGCTATTGCAAAAACGCCATTCTGACAAACCACATCCTTTACTGCCGATGCACTTTCTATAGTATCAACTATTACACCATCGCGTATCTGCAATATTCCTGAATTTGTTGCGACATAAACGAAATCAGCATCATCGGCTATTGCATTCACATTTGTCTGCGCCACTACCGACACATTTATTCCGGCCTTGCGCAAAAGCGAATTGTTGGTTCCAATCCAAACAGTATCGTTGTGCAGGCACATTGCATTAATTGTAAGATTCTGCAAATTGCGCTTGTACGACAGCCAAGTGAAATCCGAAACCATGTTTATTCCGCCATTTCCTGCAATGCACACCGTTCCTGCATTGTCGCCCCAAATGAAATTCGGGGTATGATTGAGCAATGTGCTGTTAGTGTGATATGTTTCAGCATTGCCATTGAAATCCATAACAGCAACTCCATTCTGCATATCGATACCCCATATTCTTTTACTTGGCAAACTGCTGACCATAAGTTTTTCTACGGAAAACTTATCATTCAGTAAAACGCTAATCGTACCATCATACTTGTAAATTCCGTTTAAGTTTCCGTAAATGATGTTTTGTGCAAAATCCTCGCAAACAGCCGATGCTCCAACATTAATACCTTCAATCGATGTCCATGAGTTATAGTCGTATGACATTATGCCCGTGCTGGTTGCAGCAAGCAAGTCTCCATTGAAACGCTGATACACACCATACACAAATTTGCCATAAAAGACATCAGAAAACGACTTAACCTTACCATTAGCACATATTTCGACCAATTTTCCGTTACTACTCACCCAAACATTCTGCCCACGGTCGGCAAAAATATCTGTTACTACATTTGAATAATCGTAATCATCCAAAATTACAGTCGTATTCCCAGAATTGAACTCAATTACAGATGTTGTTGTCGCAAACCAAAATCTTCCGTCTGCAAGGGCGACGATTTTCCTAATATTGCTCCCTGTGAAATCGTTTTGCCACACATTGCCATTGCTTACCGAAACTCCTGTTGTTGTCGCAACATAAACTTTTCCGTCTGAAGCAACACAAATGTCGTTTATGGAATTGCCAGCAAGTCCATTTGCAGTTGTAATTACATTAAAATCAGTGCCATCATACGAAACCAACCCGTTTCTAGTACCGATTAAAATATTGCCATCAGCATCCTGCGCAATACAAGTTACCGTATCGGAAGGAAGAGTCTGCTCGTAACCGAAAACAACTGACGACTGTCCATATACACTCGCCAAGCAAGTGATAATCAATGCTATAATCAGCAAAAATCTTTTCATTTCAATAAATTTTACTTGTATGGTCGCAAATGTATGAAAATTATTGTTTAGGTAGAAATACATTTTCGCAAAGTTATCATCATGCGGTTGATGACAAGTTCAAAAAGGACTCACGACAGGGGAAAGCACAAATTTGAAAATTGTAATTATTTTTTCAACAAAATTTATGGAAGTTGCATAAATTTGCACCCGATTAAATTTTTCAGAAAATGCTTACATTAAAATTAATCCGCGATGACAAGGATTTCGTCATCAACCGTTTGAAAATTAAGAATTTCGACGCAACAGAATTGGTAGAAAAAATCATCGCCTGCGACGACCGCCGCAAGGAATGTCAGTTTACAAAGGACAATATACTGAAGGAATTAAACACCATAGCAAAGCAAGTTGGTCAACTTTTCGCACAAGGCAAAAAGGAAGAAGCCGAACAAGCAAAGTCGAAGACTGCCGAACTCAAGGAACAAGTGAAGGAACTTGAAGCAAAGCAAGCAGAAGCCGAAAAGGAACTCAACGGCTACATGGTGCTTCTTCCAAATACTCCGCACGAATCTGTTCCACTAGGCAAAGGCGAAGACGACAATGTAGTTGAAAAGATGGGCGGAACTATTCCTGAACTCAAGTTCAAGAAACCGCACTGGGAAATCATCAAGGACTTGAACATCATCAACTTCGACCTTGGCACAAAGATTACCGGCGCAGGATTCCCTGTATATCTCGGCAAAGGCGCAAAACTTCAGCGCGCACTCATAACCTTCTTCCTCGATGAAGCAGAAAAAGCAGGTTATGCCGAAGTTCTTCCTCCACTGATGGTAAACGAGGACAGCGGTTACGGAACAGGTCAGCTTCCCGACAAGGAAGGACAAATGTACCACGCAACAGTTGACAACTACTACCTCATACCAACTGCCGAAGTTCCTGTAACCAACCTATACCGCGATGTCATCCTCAACGAAAAGGATTTCCCGATTAAGAATGTCGCTTACTCGGCATGTTTCCGTCGCGAAGCAGGTTCATGGGGTGCAAATGTGCGCGGACTCAACCGTCTGCACGAATTCGACAAGGTGGAAATCGTACAGATTCGCAAGCCCGAAGATTCATACCAAGCATTGGAAGAAATGAAGGCTCATGTTGAAGGATTGCTCATTAAGTTGGGACTACCCTACCGCGTACTTCGTCTCTGCGGTGGTGACATAAGCTTCACCTCATCGCTCACATTCGACTTTGAGGTATTCTCGGCAGCACAGGAAAAGTGGCTCGAAGTAAGTTCGGTATCTAATTTTGAAGACTTCCAGGCAAACCGTCTGAAACTGAGATACCGCACCGCCGACAAGAAAACCCAGCTTTGCCATACATTGAACGGAAGCGCATTGGCATTACCTAGAATCATGGCTGCAATCATCGAAAACTACCAGACCGAAGACGGAATTATCGTTCCAGAAGTGCTGAGGAAATATACAGGTTTCGACAAGATTTAGAATAATGTTTCTGGTTTCTAATTTCTGGTTGTGCAACCCCCAAAACCCAGAACGGCGTAGCCCTCAACGAAGTTAAACTTTGAAACGGGCAAAGCCCATAGAAACCCAGAAACTTAGAAACTATTTATTTGCCTGTTCACAAAAAAGTCGGATTTATTTCCGACTTTTTTTATTTTTAAATTATTTTTACCGCCAAAAATTAAAAACTATGACGGAAATACTTTGGACAGTCAAGGAATGCAATGACAGTCGGTCTGTTGAACGACTGATGAAGGATGTGGGAGTTGACAAACTGATAGCAACCTTGCTTGTTCAGCGCGGAGTACACGACTACGATGAAGCGAAACGCTTTTTCCGTCCACAGCTCGATGACCTTTACGATCCCTTCCTGATGAAGGACATGGACAAGGCAGTTGACCGTCTTACTCGCGCTATCGACAATCACGAAAAAATATTGATTTTCGGTGACTACGATGTCGATGGCACAACTGCAACAGCACTTATGCTACGCTACCTGAACAAACAGAATGCAAATGTCGATTTCTACATTCCCGACCGCTACTTGGAAGGGTACGGACTTTCAACACAGGGAATCGACTATGCAACAGAAAACGGCATTACGCTACTTATTACTGTTGACTGCGGAATAAAGGGCAACGACAAGATTGACTACGCCAACAGCAAAGGCATAGATGTAATTGTGTGCGACCACCACACCGTTGGCGATGAACTGCCAAACGCATACGCCGTACTCGACCCAAAGCGCCCCGACTGTGGCTATCCGTTCAACGAACTTTCGGGATGCGGTGTGGCTTTCAAACTGTTGCAGGGATACATCCAAAAACATAACCTTGACATCGAGGACATAACATGCTACCTTGACCTTGTTGCCGTCAGCATCGGCTCCGACATTGTGCCGATAATCGGCGAAAATAGAATTCTGGCATTCTACGGATTGCAAAAATTGAACACCTCGCCTTGCACTGGACTTGAAAGTATAATCGACCTTACAGATTTGAGCAACAAAGAAATACAAATCAATGACATTGTTTTCAAAATTGGTCCGAGAATAAACGCAGCCGGTCGTATAGACACTGGTAAAACCGCTGTGGAACTACTGATTACAACCGATCGCGACTTCGCATTGCAAATAGGCAATTCCATCGACGGAATGAATAGTTACCGCAAGGAGATAGACCGCAACATCACCGAAGAAGCAATTGCTCAAATCGAAGCTGATGAAACTCTGAAAAATGCCTATTCCACAGTTGTCTTCGACCCGAACTGGCATAAAGGCGTCGTTGGAATCGTAGCATCAAGACTTACCGAAACATACTACAGACCTACAATAGTGCTTACCGAAAACAACGGACTCATAGTTGGTTCGGCACGCTCGGTAGAAGGATTCGACCTGTACAGCGCAGTTACCGCTTGCAGCGACTTGCTTGAAAGTTTTGGCGGACACACATACGCAGCAGGACTATCGATGCAAAAAGAAAACCTTGAAGCATTCAGGCAAAGATTCGAAAAGTATGTACGCGAAAATATCACAGAGGAGCAAAGACATCCGATAATTCGCATCGACACAGAAATAATGATAAAGGAGATAACGCCCAAAAACTACCGCATACTCAAACAATTCGCACCGTTTGGACCAGGCAATATGTCACCGGTATTCGCCTCACGGCAAATTTACGACAACGGCATGGGCAGACAGATCGGCAAAAACCTCGAACACCTGAAACTGAAAATCGTTCAACAGGTAGGAGACAACAACTGCATCGATGGCGTGGGATTCGGATTCGGCAACTGCTACGAAACCATTTCCGACTACAAACCATTCGACATCTGCTACCACATTGCCGAAAACAATTTCATGAACCAAACCACATTGCAAATCCAATTGCTGGATATAAAAAGTGACGCAATGCATTGTGCCACTTCAATTTGATATTAACTCAATTATTTGAATCTTCCACATCTTCCAACGCAAAGCCTTCCATCATCTCGGAATCCATAGCACCGCTTTCAATCCTCTTGCCTTCGTACAAGAGAAAGTTCATGCTTTTAAGTTTGAAAGCCTCGGCAATGTCGTCGCCATCCTTGCGGATTACAATGCCTTCGCGCGGAACTGCACTCACACACAACGGTTCGTTCTGCTCCAATCCGAAATGAGCAGTGTCGTTCTTCATTGCCTCCAACAGATTTTCGTGCCAATGCGTATTTACATCCAAATCGGGATAAAGTTCGCGCAAAGTTCCGTGATACAGTAAGTTGACAGGTTTTATAATGCCGGTGAAAACATCGGGATTCTTATTTATAAGGTCAATTGTCCACTTGTAAACATCCTCCATTTCCATATCCACAATCTCGCCGTCGTCCTTGCTGATTGTTGTGATACGATAAGGCATCATGAAACACTTGCCGACATCGCAACCATAGTCGTATGGCGACTGGAACATAGTCTCGGTGTCGGGAATATATCCGCAGACCTCGCCGTAAACAGTCATTCCTTCGGGAATGTAGTCCTTGATTTTCTGGTTGTACCAATTCCAGATGTCGAACTCGTAGAAGCCCTCATCGTTGCCCTGACCTATATAGCGGTTGCGTGGCACACGGCGCGACGAGCAGATATTGCCGAACTCAACCATGTAGTTGGGGAACAGATGCTTTTCAAGATAATCCTCGCGCTTGTCCGACGACACAAACAACGATGCGAACCTTATTCCCAGATTACCAAAGAACTGCAATGGATTCAACCTTTTGGGAACCTTGGTCGGGACATTTGCGAATATCGCCGAAGTACCATGCATTTTCACGCTTATATAGACCGAATCGTCGGGTTTGAAACGCCAGATGTTGTCGTTGAGCATCTTGGTGTCGTAGTTGAACTTGAAATATTCGGGAATAATCCTGTCGAACAACTTGACGCTCTTTTTCTTACGCGGAGTAATACCCTGCGGAGGACGTTTCTTCTTGCCATGAAATTCTGGCACATACGCCTTTATGAACATAACGCCGTCAATGGTATCGAAGTTGAAAGGAATTTCGTTACCCTCATCGTCGTGCGCAATGTAATCCTCAAGTTTTACGTCCTTGAAGCGGCTGTTCCACCTCACAAGCGAATCCTCCCTGAAGATAATTCCCATCGACGGACATCCGCGCAACCTAATCATCTTTAGACGACCTTTCTTGTTGAAGAATCCCACAAGTTTCTTGGCTTCCGCCTCACGACCTTCGTCAAGCAACTTCTTAACTTCCTCGTAGTTGGAATTCAGTTCGCGACTGCCCATCTCGAACAGATTGTTCTTTGAGAGAAACTCGTAATTAAGGCGCGTTTCGTTCTTGCAGTATATCACAACATCGCCCTCGTTGACTGTACTTTTGTTGCACACAATGTTGTATCCGCCGATAACCGTCTTCACAAGGTTGTCGGAATTTTCAACTGGCTCAATATGCTGAACCCTGACGATGGAGGCACAATATTCCTCCTTCATTTTCTCTGACTGTGTAAATATCTGCATATTAAAACGTTTTAATTGTGATACACTTCATACTAAGATAATAAAAATTAGACTACGAATTAACATTTTTTTCAAGGTCGGCAAATTTTTTCGCCATTGTAGGATTATTGCTTACAAGTTTTTTGACGCTAAGTTCCTGAGCCTTGTTGTTTGCCAGACGAAGATTGTTTTCCGATCCTTGCAGCGCAGCCTTCACCTTCTGCAGGTGGTCAATGGTCTTGTCAATTTCTTCGATGGCCTTTAAAAATTTCTCGGATGCTAAACGATAGTTATTGCCAAATTTTTCCTTAAATTCGTTAATATCATCCTCAAAATGCGATATATCAATATTCTGGGTGCGTGTTATCTCAAGTTCACGTTTGTATTCTATGGTATGCCGCGCGGCATTTCTCAGCAAAGTAATTATAGGTATGAAGCACTGCGGCCTTACAACATACATCTTCTCATACTGATACGAAACATCAACTATTCCAGCATTATACAGTTCGCTTTCGGGTTCAAGCATCGATACCAGCACGGCATACTCACACTTCTTCTCTTTCCTGTCCTTGTCAAGTTCCTTGAAGAAATCGCTGTTCTTATGCTTGGTGGCAGTTGTGTCATTTTCGTTTTTCATCTCAAACATTATCGAAACGTACTCAACACCATCATCGGTAAAATCACGGAATATGAAGTCGCCCTTGCTACCAGTGTGGGCATCATTGTCTTTCTCAAATGTTGCCATCTGGAATGCAGTCATCCGAAGTTTGTTGAACTCGTCCTCGCAATGTCTTTCAAGCGATTCACCAATCATCTTTGTCGAAAGCCGCGCCTTGAAATCCTTGTAGTAAGAAATCACTTCATCCTTTTCCTTGAGTTTATTTTCGTATGTCTCTGTAATTGTCTTCTCCTTCAGTTCCGCACTTTTCTTTGCATTATCCACATCAGTCTTCAGCCTCAAGATATCCATGTCTTTATCAGACAACTCCTTGTCCTTCAGCGAAATTGCATCCTTCACAGCAATCTCGCGTTCCTTGTCACCGGAGGCAACCTTCGCTTTCAAACTTTCAATTTCGAGCTGAAGTTCAGACATCTTCCTTTCATTTTCCACTTTCAACTCGGAAATCTGAACGTCCTTTTCCTTCTGGGCTTCGCTTACAGCCAGGCGCTTTTCCGTATCTGCCTGATTCAACTTGCCTTGAAGATCAGCTATTTTAGCATTCAGTTCCGTTTCCGCCTTAACAATATCGTTGTCAGACTTAGACCTTACAGCCTCCTCTATCAACTTAGCCTTTTCCTGCAATTCCTTTTCAAAAGCCTTATCCCTCACCTGATTGAGAATCGCTGCATAACCCGACTCGTCAACAGTAAAAACATTTCCGCAATGCGGACACTTAATTTCATTCATAATCAACAATATAATTTACATAAACATTAATTACAAAAATATTCAAAAATCACAAACCACCAATTCTTATTTACATTTTGCCAGCAAAACTAGTAGCAGGCGCAAGGCATTGCGCCGCTACTATTAACATTCAACTATCTTCTTTCAACACAAGGTTTTGCGTCGCTATCGTTTCCCATCTTTCGGTTCACAACGCAAGGCATTGCGTTGCTACCTAGAATCCTACCTTTGTATGTTTTGTTCCCAACAACTTCTCGTTTTTGCACTGGTCAATGATGAAATTGAAATCGGGACGGTTACCGCTGATGACCTCGTCCATCACGACCTTGCGGACAATGTTGTCGATTTCACCACCAGAAAAATCGTAGTCGGCAGCCAATTTGCGACACTGCTCCTCAGCAAGCCACACGAGTTTGCTCTGCCAGATGCTCTGCTTTGCCTCAAGTGTAGGCTTGTCGAATTTCAACTTGAAGATGAAACGACGCTCGAACGCAGGGTCAAGGTTATCGGCAAGGTTGGTGGTGGCAATCAGGATGCCATCGAGTTTCTCAAGTTCCTCAAGAATGATGTTCTGTATGGCATTTTCAGTCTGCGCCACACTAGACGAATTTACATCCTTGCGCTTGCTGAACAAGGCATCTGCTTCGTTGAAAAGCAATATCGGCTTCAACTTTTCGTCCTTGCACATCCTGCCGTAGTCGGTAAAAATGCGCTTGATGATTTTCTCGCTTTCGCCAAACCAGCACGACTTGCTTGCACTAATGTCAACATGGTAAACCTTGCGACCGGTCTTGCGGGCAATCTGCATAGCAGTTTCGGTCTTGCCAGTTCCCGGCACACCATAGAATATTACCGCAACTCCCTTCGGCATCGATTCCTTTTCAAGACGGGACTGGAGATTCTTGAAATTCTCGTCCATAAGGCTCTGCGTAAGAAAATCTATCTTCTTTTCCAATTCGGCATCGTAAAACATCTGCTTCTCGTGAATGTTTTCCGGCAACTCAAGCAACTTGTCCTTTTTGCCGTTTTTGGAATACAATTTAATGTCATCCTCAAGGAACAACTCCTTGCCTTTTTCTGTAAGGCGCAGAGTTACATCCGAAATAAAACTACCTTCTGACTTCTCAATAAGTTCTGCAACAATTAAGGGATGTTTGCTGGTAATCAAGTCGGAAGCCGTATTCATTCTGCGACGCATCGAATCGTAAATGTCCGAAAGCGTTGATTCCAAGCCAGTTTCGTGATAACGCGTTTCCACAATGAAATCATCGCAACATTCATAGAAAAGTGTGCGCTCCTCGACATCGGTGATGAGTTTTTTCAGATTCTGCACAAATTCCATGTTTGAATTCTGATTTTCAAGCATTTCCACATTCTGGAACAAATAGCGCGACGGCTGACCAGAGTTGATTCTCTCCTCAATCAAATCCGACACTATTCTACAGAACCTGTACCTGTCTATCTCCTTTTTCTCAGCCTTTACATACGGGGTGCTGTTTTGTATCGACTCCGCCAAATTGGGTTCCAGTTTGTACTCCAAGCGATGTGAGGTTGAAGACTTTACAAAAATTCCATCCTCTATGAGTTTGTTGAAATATTTCCGAAGTGGCATAAAATCAACGGCGTTCAAGTCGAAATAATCAACGCAATCCCTCATGTCGAAAGCAGAATCGCAGTCCCCAATAGCCTTGGTATATGCTGCTACGACCAACAACGCCTCAATCTCCGACATTTTCAAATACTTGGCAAAACTCGCAAGTTCCTTCTTCACGACTGGTATTTTGGATGCTGTAAGTGCCATCGAATTGTGACGCTTTCCCCTCACAAAAGGAAGATCCCCATCATCCTCATCATCTTCCGACAAACTTGGTACGGCAAAGAACTCGGGCATATACAAGTTGAACATAGCGGTCTTGCTACCCTCCAATTCCCTAGAAAGGTTGCAGAATGTCTTCAAGGCATCAAATTTCTCTTTTTTCACTGTTTTTTCTTTCATTTTTCTAAGTATTAATTTATTAAACAATCAAAAAACTTCGCAATATTAGTCACAGCATACGACAAAATGTGTCGCAACTTTTGAAAATTTTGACAAAATCTGTCGTAACTTTTTGCCGACAAGAAATCATTTCGCTATAACATAGCAAAGATTCCCAAAAAATTCAGTTAGATTTTCATTTAATCATATCCGTTCCCATTTTCTTCATTTTTTTCGTGGCACAAAGATAATAGGAAATGGGGAGATGACCAAAAATTATGGGGAAAAGATTTTAACAAAATAAATAGGTAGAACAAAATGAAGCGTGACCTTTGAAATAAAATATATATAATCACCGGCGATTATCAAATCACTGACAAAAACACTTATCAGCAATTTGATTTTTATCCGAGTCCATCGTTTCTAAAAAGGTTTCATTGAAAACATTAATTAATCTCTTATTCTCATTGGAGAATGCAACAATCAAACGATTTTCATTACTAAACATCCGTCCTGCCAAATCATAAAAATGTGATTTTACGAAATCTTTCAGTTCTACTTCATCTTTAAACGACACTTTATATACAACATATTCATTCTTAATATATTGCCTCATATCTGAAATAACCTCGTTTTCAATCTTTCTACGAAAAGCGAATCTTTCTGCTTGGTTATTTTTTGCATAATTATACAATAAATACATCAGATTTACTTTATATTTCAATAAAAATAAGGTATCCCTGTCAAAAATACGTCCTTCAAATTGATTTTGCTCATATATTTCCCCAAATTTACTAAATCCATCATCGCGGTCATCCCAATTTGTCACTTTTGGCACAATAAAGAAATTGGGTATAATTGCGTAGCCCTCAGCAACATCGTCTCTATTAAAATCTGCAATACTATTAAAATTATGATTATCTCTTTTTATATCCATTGCCAACTGGACAAAATTTCTGGCATACCCGAACTGCTTTTTTACATCTGGGGAACTCTTTCCTAATTTGTTTTCTTCATCTTCTTTATTAATAACATAATATTTGCTATCGGCAATATAACAAACTTCATTTGCTCCTGTTTCTCCCAATACTGATTTACCAGAAAACAAATGGTCAATTTCTGTATCCTGCTTCTTAAATTCGTTCAAACTATCATCACCAATCATATATTCCACCATTCGCTGAAATACATATTCGAAATCTTTTACTAGCAAATATTCCTCATGCTTTGTGCCATCACGAAGTTCTCTATCGGATTTGTAATATGCATATAATAACTCCCACAGCGTACGCAGTCTATCATTGAAATAATTATTTCTGATTCGTCTTAACTTGCCAAGAACCTGCCCATTACAAGCCATCCTCTTAAACTCTTCCTTTCCATACAGTTCATACGGCTGGTCAACAATCACTGGCAATCCCATTTCGTCCTTTAGGAAAATGAGCGTATTGAAAAAGATTACAAGCAACTCTTCATTATAATTTATAGTCTTCTTGTTGTTAACAACATCAAGATACATTACACGCTTATCCTTTATCAGAGGTATATGCTTGCGAACAGTCTTAGTCCAGTTTATGCGATTAAAACCAGAGTGCGATTGCTTATATATGAATAGGAACAAATCCTTATTGTTGTCGTAAAAGTCCTTCAGCGACAAAATGCGTTCAATTATGGTCGGAGAAAATTTATCGTGCCTACTACTTTTGACATTAATCGAATCCCTCCCGATATTGCTACTTTCAGGTTTGTATTCCGCATATCTATTCAATGCACGATAAATCCACCAAGGTAAATTCTGATCAAAATGCCTCAAAGTGGCATTTTCTTTTTTAGTATCAATAATATCGCTTATTTTTTCGAAATCACCCTTTTGAAATATTTTTGGCAAAATAAATACTGGATCATACTCCCCATTTTTTGCAGAACAATAATACCCGACACATTTTACCTTATAACCATTAAGATATGTGTCAGGCAGAATTTCTTTCAATTCCGTTTTACTATTACTATAGGAATATTCCTCAAAAAGCAATTTCATTATTAACAATTTTATCGCTTACTAAAATGATTCTATTTCTTCATTTCCTTTTTCCTTGGAACATTCTTTTTCAATAAATTTTTTAACTATATTCTCCCCACAATCATTTTCATTAAACAAATCCTCAAACAAAGCATTATCTCCACTATCGCCAAAGACTGCCCTGCCAAATTCCACATCATCCTTGAACACATCATTGAAAAGATAAAACATTACCTTGTCACGAAATGTGTCATAGTCAATTGTTTTATTATTTTTAGGCAATTTTATGAATCTCTCTCCTATTTGCTTGTCGGCACTATGTGTCTTATTTGCTATGTATTTGTTAATTTCCTTTATAAAGTCTAGCCATTTAGTACCGTTCCATAATTCTATCTCCTTTAAATCTTTGGCATCATAATTAATTTTTACATATTTCCACTCCCAACGACGCTTAAAGGCAGAATCGATAGGAAATAGCGACTGGTCGGATGTATTCATTGTTGCCAAGATTGTAAGATTGCTAGGCAATGCTAACACGCCCGAATCCTTATTGACGTCTTTTTTCAACTCTACATAAACCTTTTCCAACTCTCCACAATATTTTTCATAATTGTTTCCGAAACCTTCTTCTGACTTTAAATATTTCACCACATCAGTATCAGCCCAAATGTAATAATCAGAATAGCCATCATTATCTTTTCTGTCAAGCAACTGGAATATATCGCCAAAAATTTGAGCACAATTGCCCCTGTTCAGTTCCTCAATTACCAAATAATATTGTTGTATATTTTCTCCAGAAATCAAGTTTTTCCACGCATCTACATAAATCTTTAGAAATGCCTGTGGCACAAACTTATACTCTATTTCTTTGCCATTCATTGAAGGTTTGTAGCATCCTACAAAACTTGCATAGTCGGTATCAGGATGGAATGTAACTCGCACACTTTTTCCCGCTGGCATATTGTCAAGTTTCAGTTCTTTGCAAGTTTTATCGCCTTTTGCATTATTATTTACAATTTGCTTAACGGTATAAGACTTGCCCGTGCCTGGTGCACCATATAAAAGGATGTTACGACCACAATATTCAAGGATATCTTCTAACTCTTCTGAACCCACAGACTCCTCTGGGTTAACTCCTTTCATAAGACCTCCATCCTTTATGACATACATTCCATCACCATTTCCACCTTCCACTTTGCCTTCTTTTTTTAGTTTAGTTAAAACGCCAAGAACATTTTTATATGGTATATCAGCGTCTGTTTCAAACAACCCGCTATCTATAAGTTTTTTCTCTATTACTGTATAATGCATTGGTACACCCGCATCTTTTAATAAATTAAACACTAAATCTTTTTGTGTCATTTTTTTATTATTTCTTCCTACTCTTCATCGGATTTTCGGAAACTCCGTAATTATTTTCGCTACAAATTTAAACAAAATGCAACAACTTACCATTTCTGTTTATTAACAACACAATTGTATTTATTAACAGCAAAAAACGCCGCGACTTAAATTCACGCTAAACAAAAAAAACTCACACCGCCACAACAGCAGTGTGAGTTTTTAATTCACCCCATTTTTTTCATTTTCTCCCATGGCTTTTTTTGGTGCTTCGCCTCCTTTTATTCATCGTCGGCGAACATCCCGTTCTCTTCAAGTTCCTTGTCCCATTCCTCTCGCTGGCGTTCTTCTTCCAACTGCTGTTCTATTTCCCAGTCTTCATCCAAATCGTAGTCGGGGTCATTTTCTGCCAGCCAGTCGTCCAAATCCTTGCTCCATTTGTCGTACTTGTCCAAAATTTCTCCCAGTTCATCGAAGGCTTTATCGACTTCTGCCCGCTGTTCTTCACTCGCATTCTTGTATTTCTCCCAGATGTCATTCTTGCCTTCGGCAGATCCGCGGTATTCTTCCAGTTCTTCTGCCCATTCCGCTTCCACCACTGCAAGTGTTGCCTTGACTCTTTCGACTAGAGGCATCCGCAATTCCCATTCAAACTGCCGTTCTGAGGAATCATCCTGCACTTTTCTATTTAACCTCGCAGTCTTGCGATTTTGGGGGGTACTCGACTGACTGCCACTCACTTTCGTTGAGCCACAAACCGGCTCGGAAGAATTTTTCTTCTTCATAATTTTTAAAATTTTAAATTAATTAATTTTTGAATTTTTATTTTTTGAGGATTGGTTTCCTCACTTATATAATCTAAAAAAAAATCAAAATACAGAAGAAAAAATTTTTTACCTAAAATTGTGTATTAATATATACTTTTACAACACACTAAATAACAGAATATTAACTAAAATAGCATGGTTTTAACAACCTATAAATATGCTATATAACATAATAATTCAGCAAATGAAAATTGAGCATAAAAACCAAGTAAAATTGCACGTATGGGTAAGATTTGGGAGAACTCAAAAATTGAATTCTTCCAGTTTTAGTCATTTGATGGCAAAAAACAATTAGTAATTATTGCCAAAATATGCTAAAAAAACATGTATATAGAATTACTAATGTCCGCTAAAAAAACGCATTAGAGTTGTATGTTTATAATTATCATTTATTTACACAAATGTTTAAGTGGCAGGGCTTGTCATTTCGGAAGCTAGTCGTAACACGCGATACAGAATGGGGAGCGTTGTGAAGACTGCTGTCCGTAATCTGCTAACGTGTTGTTGTGGAACAGATTCCGTACAGACAGGCTCACTCGACACGTTCCTTAGTCGGTTCGCTTTGTCTTACGGAATGACTGGCTGGGTGGTTTAGCGAACACCAATAATATTGAATCCTATTTTTAGGCATGCGGAACTTCGTAAAATTTTCTCATAAATGCATACGAAGAAACACTCTAGGCAAATTATCAGGTCTCCAAAATGAATTCTTCTTGCTTCATTCTTCTTCGATAAAAACAGGTCTTGCCTCCTCCTTAAGAACCTGAATAAGCTCTTTCTTGTCTTTAATTGACTCCATTAATTCATTCAGTCTATATCGCCTGATTTTATATTTTTTTCCATCAATAAGTATTTTCTCCATAGGCTTGGAAAAATCATCAAACCTCCTCTTATACAATGAACCAATCCTTGAACCCAATACATCAAATAATGAAACAATAAGTTTTAGTTCCTTGCTACGTTCACGATAATAATCATATTCATTGTCAGTGTATTTTCTCACTATCTTCCTGACAACAGCAAAATCATCCTTAAGATTCCAAGTTGCAGCAAATGCAATTGTTATTGCGTCTAACAGGCCCATTTCTGCAAATTCATAAAGTTGCTTGCGGATGGCACACTCATTTTCACATTTTTCCTCAAAAGATTCCTTATATCTCACTATACGATTATTTTTGCGAATTGGATCTTTTGTATCGTTTTTCTTTATTTGATAAGAACTATTCCCTTCCTCCCAAACAAAATCCTTTCGCAATATATCAATTATCGTCTGCTTTTCCTCTTCAGTTAACGGCAAACCAAAGACAAAGGATTGCTTTTCCTGCACTATTGGTTCATTCTCATTATCTATCATTTTAAAGCTCTACTAATAAACAACTTGTCGGATTACATTTACAATTCTATTGGTGAAGTTTCCTTGTACGGAACGCCTTCTTTCAGGACAGCCTCTCGCAATTTTTCTATATCGCCATTGCAGATTTTATTTAATTCTACCCACCGTCTTTCGTGAATCGTATAATAAGCACCTTCAACCTTTACTTTTATTTTCTTCTCCCCGATGCGTGGTCTGAGATAATTCTGCGTAAGCCTAATCCGCGACAACATTTTCCCTATTCTCCATATTTCACAATTGCGTTCAAAATAATACTCATACTCGTTCTTTGCATACTTCCTGATTATTTTCCTTATTGCATTGAAATCGTCTCTGCGATTCCAAGATATAGCGAGAGCGATGGTTATCACATCAAGCAAGCCTTTTTCCGCAATAAACCGCGCAGTTTTACGCAATTCATTTTCCTCTTCTATTTTCTTATCCAAATCTTCGTCGTATGTCTTTATCTGGAAAGAACTATAATCCGCCTTCCACTCAAAGTCCTTCCACAAAATATCAATAATGGTCTTCTTTTCGTCCGCTGTCAACGGCAATTCAAAAACGAATGACGAAAAATCCTCTTCCACAATTTCTTTCTTTTTTCTTGGCATGAGATGACGTTTTTAAATACCGCAACAAAAATACGATATTATTTACGACTGACGAAGGACGAAGGGCTATTGTTCAAAATTATTGTTGATTTTTGCCATAATTATCAAAATCATCGCAAAGCATTGCGATGCTACAATCTCAAACACAACAAACAACATCAAACAACTTTCAAACAGTACAGACGCAGAACCTTGCGTCTCAACAAACCATTTCAAACAACTTTCAAAACATTTTTTCGCACATAACAGATTTTCTTTTAAATTTGTGTGAAATTTTCAAGGATGGAAAACATAAAGAATCTCATCTTCGACCTAGGCAATGTCATACTCAACATCGACACAAAGTTGAGCGAAAAGGCCTTTGCTCAATACGGAATGACCAACTTTTCGAAACTTTACACGCTTGCCGCACAAAATGAACTTTTCGACCGTCTCGAAGTCGGAAGCATAACCGAAAAGGAATTTTACGATGAATTCCGTCGTGTAACGGGATGCAAATTGTCCGACAAAACCCTCGAAGAATGCTGGGATGCACTAATCATGGATTTTCCCACCGCCCGAATCGAAATGCTGAAAAGACTAAAGCAAGAAGGCAAATACCGCACTTTCATCCTTAGCAACACCAACATAATCCACTACCGATTCTACACCGCACTGCTTAAGCGCACTCACGGCGTAGACGGTCTCGAAAGTCTTGTGGAACACGCCTACTTCTCGCACGAAATAGGACTGAAGAAGCCCAACCGCGACATTTTTGACTATGTTGTCGCCAAGTCGCATATCAAACCCGAAGAAAGCATCTTCATCGATGACAACGAAGCCAACATAAAAGCGGCAAATGCATTGGGGTTCAACACGATATTCCTAGAAAACAACGACATGGAGAACTTAATATTTTAGATAAAACAACTTAAAATCATCAGCACAATGAAACTAAACATCGAAAAAGCACTCGGCAACAACGCCAAATATCAAGAAATGCTCAAACTGGCACAGGAAAAGTTTGACACTCTTACAGCAGGCACTGGCGAAGGAAACGACTTCCTCGGATGGCTCGACTTGCCAACTTCGTACAGCGACGAAGATATTGAGGACATTCTAAACATCGCCGACCGCATGCGTCAGCTCGACTGCGTAGTGGTAATCGGTATCGGCGGTTCCTACCTCGGAGCAAAGGCAACAATCGAAGCATTGAGACCGCATTTCGGAAAAATGGACACCGAAATGATTTTCGCTGGTCACACACTCAGTGGCAACTACCACGCAGAACTCATGGAATACTTGAGCGACAAGGAGTTCGGCATTGTTGTAATTTCAAAGTCTGGAACCACAACAGAACCGGCTGTTGCTTTCAGACTTCTCTACAACGAAATGAAAAAGCGCTTCGACAAGGAGACAATCCGCGACCGCATCGTAGTAATTACAGATGAAAACAAGGGCGCACTTCGCACACTCTGTGACAAGGAAGGCTTTGATGACTTCATCATCGCCGACAATGTTGGTGGACGCTTTTCGGTATTGTCGCCAGTAGGACTTGTGCCGATTGCAATTGCAGGTTTCGACATCGAAGAAATGCTTCACGGTGCTTCACTCGCACAGGACATCTGCCTCGAAAACAACGAGAAAAACCCTGCAATACAATACGCTGCAGTAAGAAATATGCTTATCAACGAAGGTAGAAAGGTTGAACTAATGGTCAACTACAATCCGCGTCTCAGTTACTTTGCCGAATGGTGGAAACAACTCTACGGCGAAAGCGAAGGCAAGAACGGCAAGGGCTTGTTCCCTGCATCGGTATCATACACCACCGACCTTCACTCGCTCGGTCAGTTCGTTCAGGACGGCAGTCCCATCCTTTTCGAAACCGTACTTTGGGTAGATGACGACAGCGACGCTCCTGTAGTTCCTCACGACAACGAAAACCTCGACAAACTCAACTACCTCGAAGGCAAAAACATGGAATACATCAACAGCAAGGCTGCAGAAGGCACAATGAACGCACATGTGGCAGGCAATGTTCCGAACATCCGCATCGAATTTGATGCTGTTGACGAGTTCAACCTAGGTTACCTGATGTTCTTCTTCGAATTTGCCTGCGGAATCAGCGCATACATGCTTGGTGTTAACCCATTCAACCAACCAGGCGTCGAAGCATACAAGAAGGAAATGTTCAGGTTGCTGGGAAAGGAATAATGGACAAAAGCTAACAGGCTATTGCCCCCCATGCCTTAAGGACGTTAACGCCTTTAATGGCCTTAACGGTTGGGGGGCAAACTGACAGCCTGTTATTTACCACAATGGAATACATCGCCATAGTATCGCCCGACGACATCATCACCGGTTTTGCGCCGAAACTCCTTGTACACCAGCAAGGACTGCTTCATCGTGCGTTCTCGGTTGTGATATTCAACAGCGCAGGCGAAATCCTTATGCAGAAACGCGCCACAACAAAGTACCACTCAGGCGGACTATGGACAAACACCTGTTGCAGTCACCTTGTCGAAGGCAATGACATGGAGACCTACATGCACGAACGGCTGCAACACGAAATGGGCTTCGACTGCGAACTGAAATTCGCCTTCACATTCCACTACACCGCCAAGTTCGACAATGGTCTTACCGAAAACGAAATAGACCATGTATATACAGGCACTTGGGATGGCACACCGCTTCCCAATCCCACCGAAGCAGACAACTATCGCTGGGCAACGCCTGACAGCATCAAGTCAGAAATGAAACTCCATCCCGAAATATTTACAGTATGGTTTAGGGAAATTATTGAGAAGATGAACCTCTTTTAATTTTGTTGCTCTTAATTTTCCTTTATAACACAATAATATTCAACACGTTACACCCACTTTACCAAATAAGCAAAAATTTTCGTGCTTATTTTTCCGCAAGGTTACAACCCATACATCTGTTTCGTTTTATAGAGAGTATTTTTTCCTACTGTATATGCGTAACATGCTGTTGGCACAAAATGTATATCACCACACCTCATGCTATGCTTTGCAAAAACAGTCTTCGATGTTACAATTGCTTGCGTCAACTTATTTTGCTCCATATAAAACAATAGCGAATTCAAATCCTCTGGTTTTTGCACAAATCTGTCCGTCCACTTAATCTCAACTGCCCAAATTGGCTTCACCCTACCCATATCCAAACCGACAATGTCAACCTCGCCCTGCTCAGTTTTACTCAAACGCCAATTTGCGTATGATATGTTGGTATTAGCACGCGGAATCCATTGCGCATAAACGGCTGTTTCAACCAACTCGCCAATTTTAGTATCTGTTTCTGTAATCGGCTGAAACAATGCACACCGCAACGACGGATTTGTCAAGTATATTTTGAAACTGGTTTCCCTTTGGTAACGCTTTGCATTATCATCAGTACGGTGAATCACTTTGATAAGGAAAGCCGCCTCCAAATATGCCATATAGCGCCGCAACACATCCTTCCGCACGCCAGATTCACGCGACATTGCTTCGTAAGAGAACTGAGAACCTGAATGATAGGCAATCATAGTGAACACCGAATTCAACTCCTGCACATCCTGAATGCCATACAAACTCGGCAAATCGCGCAGTAGCACCTTGTCAATTATATCATGCCGAATAAACTGCCCAGGGTCTTCTCTGATTTTCTGAGAAAAAACTACTTCCGGATAACCTCCATAATTTATGTAATCGACAAACAACTCATTTAGACGGTCAATATCAATTGTAGAATCAACTCCAATTTCTGTATCGCTCAACTGCAAATCCGAACCGACAAGCAAATGCTGATAACCCTTTAGATGTATGTACTCATAAAAAGTAAGTGGTGGCAGACTGAAATCTGTAAACCTGCCGGCACCACTTTCATTACTGCGCTTCTTCAATTCGGCTGCCGCAGAACCCGATGCGACAAACCGCACATTATGATATGTATCGACCAGCGACTTAAGGTGAATCTCCCAATCCTTTAGATACTGTATTTCGTCAAAAAAGACATAATAGGGATCATTATCATTCACTTGCTTATTCAAAGTCTGCTTGCATAGCAAAAACAACTGTTCCAGATTTATATTATTATAAATAGGTGTTTCCACTGAAATGTAAATTATGTTTTGCGCTGGAACACCATCTTCAATAAGACGCTGAATAGAATGGTAAAGCAAAACAGTTTTGCCCACGCGCCTAGGTCCCATAAGCAATACCGCCCGCTGGACATCCAAACTTCTCAAAAGGGGATAAAAAATATCCAAATATAACCGCGGACTCATTTTAAGGAAAAACTGCGGTATTTCGTTTTCCACCCACCAAGGATTGTCAATGCGCAACCTTCCAATAATTTGCTGCTCCAATACATCCGTGTACTGCATAATATTACTTATTAAATTCTACGCAAAGATAATACTCTTTTCCAAATAAACAAAATTTTTCATGCTTATTTTTCCATAACTTTACAAAATAAGATATAGAAAAAATGCTTATTCACCCTATTTATTACCAAACAAGCAAAATTAGATATTAATAATTGCTTAATTTTCCGTTGCCATTGAAAACATTAAAATATCACCGCTCTTAATTTTCCATCGTAACGAACTACTATTCAGCACCTTACCTCCACTTTGCCAAATAAGCAAAAATTTTAGTACTTATTTTTACACATGCTTACCAAATAAGACACAACAAAAAGTCTTATTTTTCCAATTCACTACCAAATAAGCAAATTATCTATGTTTTCACACCTTATTTTTCCAAACAACCAAGCAACAATCAGCGCAAAGTGCATTTTCAACACTTAACACTGATTATTATAACAATTAACTATTGATATTCTATTCCTACGCCTGCAACCACTTATATTTTGCTAAAGTATATATCGGAAGTAGCGGTATTAGAATCGGTGTTTTCTTGGCGTATGCCTGATATTCGGCATCATTGCCATAAACTTCAGCCTGACGGAGTTCCAACCGGCGCGCACCGCTGAACATAACATAAAGTATGCCTGCATAGCCGATTGCAACAACCACCCACTGCCATACGCAAAGACTTGCGCCTATGCCGCTCAACAATGCGCCTGTCCATATCACGACCTCACCCAAGTAGTTGGGACAGCGAACTATACGATAAATACCAGTATCTACAAAGCGCTTGGGATTGCGCTTCTTGGCGGCGTTCTTCTGTGCATCGCTTATGGCTTCGAGCAATATTCCGCACAGCATTACACCTGCACCTATCCACGCCCAAATGTCGCACACAGGCAAACCTTCGGCAGTATTTGCCAAACGAAATGCCACCGGACTCACTTGCGCCACATACAATATTGCACAGAAAATCCATACTGTCAGTACGACGCCTATGGGTTTCTTCTTCTGCAACGACGGGTCGTAGAGAATCTTGCGATAAGCAGCCGCTTTCCTCTCGCGCATGAGCAGATAAGTTCCAAGCCTACAGCCAAATACGAACAACACAGCGCACAGCGCTAGAGTCGGCCACGAAATTGCACCACAAAACATGATTACCAATGCAACTGCAAGCGCCGAAACTCCGTAACCATATCCCAAACTGAAAAAATAGATGAAATACTTCCATCCGATACCCGAAACTGCGAGCGAAACTGCAAGTAATATAAGTAGATACATCATAGCCTTATATGTCAATTACTAATTGACAAAGATAATTCCAATGCGAGTTTCGACAAAATATTTTCGATGAAGAAAATCACCTTTTCAACTCATCAAACGCCTTCACCCTGTCGAAAACCTCCACGCCAGTTGACGCATCGTAACGCCCCATCACAAGGTTGATGCCATTGGTAACAATGAAAAAAGGTGCCTTTACCTCGTAGTTGTAGTGCCAAATCTGGTCGAAAACTTTCTGAGTAAGCTTTACCGATGGTGCCTTGCATTCAATTAGTATAAGCGGATTTATTTCGCGGTCGTAAATCAAGGCATCGAAACGCAAACTGCGCTCTGCAACTGTAACCTGCCTTTCGAGAGCCACAAGCGTCTGCGGATAGGCACAATCCTGCACAAGAAAACGCACAAGGTTCTGCCTTACCCATTCTTCTGGCGTACAAACAATCCACTTCTTGCGTATCTCATCAAATATCAACGATTTGCCAGTCTCGGTTTTCATACGGAAATCGTAAGGCGGAAAGCACAATATTGGAAAGTTCGGATTCATTTGCGCTTGTACATTATGAAATCAGCACAAACATCGAAACTTGTCTTGACCTCAGTCCATACATAAACCTGACCATCGCCAAGATTCCTGTAATATATCGCTGATGGAGAATCGGCCTCGGGACATTCAAACGCCCAGAGCTCTTCGCAAAGCTTGATTCCAACGAAACTAGCCTCAAACCGCTTACCCTCCTTTTCTGCCGTCATCTTTATCACGACTTTTCCTCCTTCGACAAGCATTTTCATTCTATCGAAGATTATAGTGTCGTTTCCAAACATACGATAGGTTTTTCCTTCCCAGTGGTCATTCGAAACTTTTGTCCACTCCTCGTACGAACTGCCTGCATACGCCGATACAGATGGAATCTCCCAAGTTCCGAGCAACCATGCAGGAAAGTTTTGCGCCCGCATAGATGCAAACGCAATGACCAAAACCGCGAGTATCAAAACCTTTTTCATAGCACAAAAATAAAAAAAGCATCTCGAATCGAGATGCTTTTCAAAACTTTATTATCAACAATTATTCTTCGCCTTCCATAATCTTGAAAGTGTATTCGAAAGTTCCCATCTTGTCATCCTGCTTCTTTGCGCTGATTGTTGCTGCACCACGGGTGTTAACACCTGAGTTGCCAATGCCGAGTGCGCTTTCAAAGATGTTGGACGAGTCGCCTCTCGAAGAGCTACCGTGCTGCATGATAGTTGCAGACAGGTTGAACGGCTTGTCGGTTGCAATAACCTTGAACACTTCGTTTCCGTATGGAGGACCAAACATTACGATAGTATTCTTAAGGATTGCCGATTCGCCAGGTTCGAGGTAGTATTCACGACCATCGCTGTCGTTAACAGTAGGGATAATCGGGTTGATGAAACCGTCTGGCTGGATGTCAATAATATTGAAGAAAGCCTTCTTGGTTCCGTTATTTGTAACCTTAATTACTGCCATGTTCTCAGCGGTGAAACCAGGAACTTCGTTTACGACAAACTTATCCTTGTCAAGATATTCAGTGATTTCGAATGTTCCATCATCGTAGATATCAGCTTCAACAGGAAGTAGTTCCATTACGATGTTGAAACGGTCATCGGTGAAATCCAAGTCCTTGATAATCTTGCCTTGTGCAAAGTTGTTCAAAGTTGACATTACATCCGATTCGAGTGCAGATTCGTCAATATTGGAAATCTTATGCAATTCCTTGTTATACAATGCATTGCTTACCGAAATAACCTTTGCGCCACGGGTACGACCATAGTTCAATGTGATTTCCGGAGCATCGGTTGTAAGTTCTGCGAAACTCGAGTGCGAAATTTCATCGTTGAGAGCTTTTTTCAAAGCCGGATCCATTTCGGGGTCGATGCTGACCTTAATCTTCTGGTCGGTGAAAGTTCTTGCCTTTACGAATACCCAAGCATCCTGAGCGGTTTTGAATTTCTTCTTGGTGTCAAGAGCAACGCGAGACTTGAAGTTTTCGGAACTGATAACGCGACCAGTTGTGATAACCTCTGTATTGTCATCGAGGCGTGAAGTACCAGGAGCAACGAATGCAACTGTAGTACCAGGATTTACACCAACAAGACGACCAGCGTTGATTGTGATGATTGAATCGTTCTTTACCGAAGTCATATTGAAGTATTCAGCCTGTGTTGTGAAGTCACCACCGAATACTGTGTAGTCAACATCACCTTCGATAGCAGGATTCTGGAAAGGAGCCTTAGCAGCCATTTCGGCCATAATCCTTGCAAATACCTGACGGTAGGTATCGCCTTCCTTCATCTGCGAGAACGACTTGTACAAGCAGTATGACAACGAACCAACCGAATTGTTTTCATCATCAAATGTTTCATAATTCAACTCGTTTGCGCTTGCGCCTGAGAATACAACATATTTAGCGAGGTTGTTTGCGTCAACAGCACCACGCGAACTAGTTGCACCCATTCCCATACCAACTTTACCGTCGGTCTTTGGAGCACCACTTGGTGCGTGCCATCCAGCGGGAACCAAAGCAGGAGCACCGCCTCTTACCTTTGCAGCGCCACGAGTACCTGTACCTGAGTGGCAGGAGTCAAGGAAAAGAAGGATATGTCCGTCCTTGCCCAACTTAATACGGAACTTCTCAACTACTGCGCCAAGTTCATCGTCCCTGAAATGCAAGCTACCATCGTAGCCTTCAGTCATTTTCATAGGAGCATCGTAGCAAACAAGGCATTCGTCGAGACCATCAATTTCGTCACCATTGTCGTCGAAAATCTGATGTCCGTGACCGCTATAATGTATAACGACTTCATCGCCTTCCGAAACCTTAGCAAGGAGTTCGTTGAAAGCGTTGACCATACCAGCCTTGGTTGCCTGTTCGTCCTTCAAGTACATGATGTCCTCTTCCTTGAAACCAAGCCCTATAAGGGTCTTTTGAATCAGCGGAACATCGTGATCGGCACTGATAGGATACCAGCCGGTCAGGTTCTGGTCGTAGTTGCCGACTGCAATAATGAGCGCGTACTTATGAGCATTTGCGCAAACAGCAGCGAGCAAAAACGCTGTTACTAATATTATTATCTTTTTCATCTCTCTAATTTTTTAAATTTACAAAGAATGATGAGCCGCTTGACTCATCATTCTACTTATTAAATTCTCTTATTCGTCTTCTTCTGGCACCTGCAGAACGAACTGTTCGTTGCATTCGCCACCCGACTGCCACTGGTAGCTTTCACCCATTGTACGGCAGTAAACTTCGTTGAAACCTTCTGGGAGAATGAGCTGTGAGTTTTCCCAAGGATTTAATCTTCCCTTGTAGCTCTTGTCAACCCAAATATCAACGTAGTAACCTGTCCAGTTGTCGAGCTTTACTACGCAACCACCTCTTGAGAGAACTGGTCTTTCGATTGCGTTGTCACCCTGTGGAACAACATACTCAGACTGTGCACCTCTTGACTTTACAACTCTAGTTGCAGTTAAGATTTCCTGTGCTGAAACTTGGCTTGCGAAGAAGAACGCTACCATTACCATCAAAAATGTTACTTTTGCTTTCATGACTTTAATTTTTTTATTTAACAATAATTTTATTTTAATTTTACAATTTATTTACATTCAAATTTCGTGCCAAAGAGCATCTGGTGAAGAATTATTTTTTTCATCACCGATTAAGAATAATACAAATTTTGTGCCAAAGAGTATTAAAGGACAGAAAAATTTGGGTGTAATAGTCAAAAAGAGACCTGAAAAGGCCTTTAAAAAGCTATAATAGTCAAAAAGAGACCTAATAAGTGCTTGAACTATTTGTTTTTCAGTGGATTATGTGCCTTTAAAAAGTCTTGAATGAAGACTTTTCTTC
>JAFZLK010000117.1 GCA_017551515.1 Bacteroidales bacterium
CATTAATAATTTCCAAATCTTTTTCTATTGCCTGGTATGCGGATAGACCATACATTATAAGAATGTATTTATTGTAT
The DNA here is from genome assembly GCA_017551515.1 of Bacteroidales bacterium. Lineage (GTDB taxonomy): Bacteria > Bacteroidota > Bacteroidia > Bacteroidales > ML635J-15 > Bact-19. Next base: position 78 of record JAFZLK010000117.1, read on the forward strand.
GCTTCTTCTTTAGAAATAGATCCGATAACAAATTTATTAATAAGTCTATCTAATTCATCTGAGACATTATTGTTTTTTTTGATGATTTTCAGCAGCAAATATATGAGTATTGTTAGTGTTGTTATTCCAAATGCTAATTCAAATTCAGAATGGTAAAATGACTTTGGTTCTTTTATCAAATATATAAGAGTAGTTACAATAATTAAAGTGTATATACCTCCAAGAAAAGAATGTACTAATACGTCTATTTTTAAATTATTAAGGACTTGTATTTTTAATTTTGCAAGTACAAATTTGTTGCGATTTTTGATAATGTAAATAAGAATAAATACATTTATTATAAGCGCTATTATTATGCCGAAAAATATAACCGATAAACTATTCCAATAGAATTGTATTAATGCTAGAACTGAGTTTATTATTAATTGAAATACATATAATAAGATAGGTGCTTCTTTTATTAATGGTCTAACTTTACTCTGTATATATGTTTTAACATCACTATTTAATCTTTTGTATATTAATAAATAAAGAAATATTGCTGATAATCCGATTATATACATTGAGAAGATTCTGTAATCATAATTCTTGTAATTGTTTGTAATCGCATAATACAAGTATATTACAGTAGTTGCAATTGTTCCATATATCGCCCATTTGTTCCACCCAGGGACGGCATTGTTTTCTATCTCCCTGCTTTTTTCAGAGTATAGGAACGATAAAAATTCAGCATCTGTAAAATCTTTCACGTTCATCATTTCACCCTCCTTTTCCCTGTTAACAGCACCTGCATCAATCCTCTCTTTTGATTTTGTAGATGCAATAATTTCTCTTTGGCGATTTCGATTTCATTGTCAACATTGACTAAAACTGTTGCAATGGCATTTTGTTCTTCAATGCTTGGAATCGTAATAATGATTTTTCTTAAAGAATCTGCACTAACCTCTGGAAATGTTGAGCCAGAGGCTTTTTGTTTAATTGTATTTAGAATAATATCAAGGTAGTAATAAATAAACTCAAAACTGTTATTATTATTAACTACCAATGATTGAAAGCCTTGATTAGTTGTGGCTTCTATCGTTAGAATTGCTTTAGCACCAATCGTTGCTCTTGAAGTAAATAGAATTGTGTTTTGGGGCAGTTTTTTTGCAGAACTATTTACTAATCCTTCTTTAGAGATTTTTCTCGCGCTTTGAGAAACATATTTTGTTTTTCCGATTTCTGAAGGAGTGAACCAAAGTATATCTCCGTCCCAATAATTCGCGTTTTCTGTATTCGGTGTGCCTCCTCCAATAACATCAGCAACATCTCCCAATTTTATCCGTTTCCATTCCCCACTAAACCCTTTCAGCCTCTTCTTTCCTGTGAGCAGCTGCTGCATAAGGCCACGCTTGCGCTGGGTGAGTTTCTCTATAAGGGCGGACTGCTTGGATATGGCGGTGTCCCATAGGGAAAGAAGATCGGCAATATCTTTTTGTTCTTCAAAAGGAGGACATAAAACCTTGTAATTCTCAAATGTTGACTTGTTGATGATTGGAACGGCTTGCTCTCCTGCAATTAGCTTTATCCTATTTGACCGATGGCTTAATTCATAATACAAAAACTCTCCGCTATGCTTCGAATCACAGATTATTGCATTGATTTGCTGATTGGAAGTCAAAGATTCATTTGCAATGGCACATTTCCCGATGGTGGAACCAATGCAAGTAAAAAGGACTGTTCCTTTAGGCATATGCCTTGAAATGGAAAACCCCTTTTTAGATAAATGCTTTTCTGTAACTTCAATATATTTACTGTCCGAAATGTCAGCAGGACTGACAAATTTATATGCATTGCCATAGTTGTCGGCATTTTCTGTTGGAGGCGTATTTCCTGTAATCACCTTGCCAAACTCCCCAATCTTTTTCACTTCCCAGTCTTCAGGAATGATGCCGAGGGGGGAGGGCTTGTAGCCAGAGGGGATATGTTGGTTATTGTTTGTCATTTTGCTTGTCGTTTTGTTTTATCTACCACTTGTTTTTTATCTACCACCTTTTGGGGTGGTAGATAATGCTTTTCATAACTAAATTTTTATTCATAGCCTTTTGGTGTTGAGAAAAAGTGTACCACTATTTATTTTGTGTACCACCTAAATTGGTAGTACGGCTTTTACCCAACCAATATTTTTTACCCAACCGTTTTGGGTGGGGTGATGTGCGTCATATAGTTTCATTTTTCACCATATTTTTTATTTACCACTTTTTGGGGAGGTAGATACAACTCTACTTTTTACCCAACTAAAAATTTTCACCCAACCATATTTAGTTGGGTGAAAATTTCACTCAACAAAAACTTTTTCCATAATATTAAGTTGTAGGAACCAATAGAACTTGCCAAGAACCACCTTTCGCACCTCCATTACGTTGAATGTATCCTTTTGCTTTTAAACCATTTAGTTGTTTCAACACAGCGTTTTCACTAATACCTAAAAGTTTAGATAATTGCACTATGGAAACTTTGGCGTTCTTCATCAGTTCTTTTAATATTTCAATCGTCGTTTCATTCTTAATCTTCACAAACTCGCCATCGAACCACCAAACTGCGTCTTCTTTTTCTTGCAGGAAATTCATGTCATCTTCCAAAGTTTGTTCCACCTGTCTGGTGATGTATGCGATGAAATCTTTGGCTTGCTCCAAGGTGGCGTGGGCACCATCGGACGGGATTTGTCCTACTATTTTGTCTGCTTTTCCAAGTGCTTCCAGATAGGCTTTCTTGTTCTTGCTACGGATGACAATCATCGGGTAGCCATAACGCAGCAAAATGAAGTTCATCAGCAGTCGGGCGATGCGTCCGTTGCCGTCTTCGAACGGGTGAATGCGGATGTAGCGGTAATGAAACATCGCTGCCAGTTCAACTGGCGAAAGTTTGTTTTCATTTGTAGAACTATTGTACCAGTTTACAAGGTCTGTCATCAATGCTGGCGTTTCCTCCGGCGAAGCGTATTCGAAGCGTTCTCCTGTCGGTGTGATTACAGAGTTGGGACGGGTCTTGTAACAGCCTGCGTGTACTACATAACTTGTGGTTTCTCCTCCGGGAAGCTGGCGATATACGGTGTAGTCCTCGCGAAGCATAGTCTGGTGAAGAGTGCGAATGAAGTATTCTGTCAGCGGCTTGTCTTTTTCCTTCGCTTCCTCGATAATCATTTTCAGACAGACATTGTGAGCCTTCATTTCTTCCAAATCCTTCATTTTGGCTTCTCCCACCACGCGCCCGAACAATAGCAGCAGTTCGGTTTGTCCGTATGTGAGCGTATTGCCCTCAATATGATTGGAATTATAGTTGAATTCAAGCATAAATTTCTGGTCGAGCCTCCGTTGCAATTCTTCTTTTACGGGTTGAGTTGACATCCATTCCTTGTATAGGGTTTCTATTTTGTTCATTATATTTATGTTTTTAATATCCCAATTCCTTCAAATATTCCTTCATTTTTCCTTGCACCTCCGCCAGTTCAGTTTCCAACTGTTCGATTTCTGCCTGAACAGCTGGAATGTCGATTTCGGCTTCTTCCTCGTAGGTGTCAACATAGCGCGGTATGTTGAGGTTGAAATCGTTTTCGCGGATGTCGTCGGGAGTGGCAACAAAAGCGTATTTGTCTTCCGCAACGCCTGGTTTCAATTCTCCTTCAACAAATTTGCGGTAAGTGCCTACAATATGTTCAATATCCTGTGGGCGTAACTTGTTTTGGTTCTTGCCGTTCTCAAATTCACGGCTGGCATCTACGAAAAGCACATTCTCCGAGTTGCGTCCTTTGCGGAAGATGGCAATGGCGGCAGGAATGCCGGTGCCGTAGAACAGGTTGGATGGCAAACCTATTACTGCTTCAAGCGTGTGTTCGTTTTCGAGGATGTACTGGCGAATTTTGCCTTCGCTTCCGCCACGGAAAAGCACTCCGTGAGGTATGATTACACCAACTTTTCCCGAATTGTCGTCGGCAACCTCAAGCATGTGGCTGATGAATGCCCAGTCGCCTTTGCTCTTTGGAGGAATGCCACGCCAGAAACGGTTGTAAGGGTCGCTTGCTGCCTCTTCGGCTCCCCATTTGTCGAGCGAGAAAGGCGGATTTGCTACAACGGTGTCAAATTTCATCAACTTGTCGTTGTTTTTCAGTTTCGGATTGCGCAAGGTGTCGCCCAAACGGATTATAGCGTTGTCGAATCCGTGGAGAAACATATTCATCATTGCCAGCGCCCAAGTGCTTCCGTTGACTTCCTGTCCGTACAGCGAAAAGTTGTTGTTGCCTACCTCTTTACCGGCCTTTATCAGCAACGAACCCGAGCCGCAGGTTACATCGCAGATACGAGCGCCTGGTTTGCTTTTTGTCAGCTTTGCTAATAGGGTGGAAACTTCTGCCGGCGTGAAGAAATCGCCTGCTTTTTTGCCGGCTTCCCCTGCAAATGTGGAAACAAGATACATATATGCATCTCCGATGATGTCGTTGTTTTCAAGATGCGACTCGTCCAAATCCACATTGCAGAAGTCCTGCAGCAAATTTCTCAATCGGGCATTTTTCTCCTTAGTTTCACCCAGATTGGCGCTGTTGAAACTGATGTTGCGGAAAATACTGCTGCCGTCTTCGCTGCTCATCTTTTCTCGGTTGGCATCTTCAAGGTCGGCCAGTGCCTCGTCTATAAGTTCACCGATGTTGGTGGCGTTGCGGTGTTCGTACAAATAGTCGAACGAACTTTTTGACGGCACTACAAAGCGCTCGTGACGCATTGCTCTTTCGGCGCGCTCGGCATCACCTTCGTATTTGACAAGGTAATCGTTCAGTTTCGATTTATATACATCGCTGACATATTTTAGAAACAGCATTGTAAGTATGTAGTCCTTGTATTGGCTTGGATCTATTACGCCACGGAAAGTGTCGCATGCTTTCCATACTGTGCGGTTGATGTCCTCTTGGGTGATTTTGTTGTTTTGCATATATTTATTTGTTTAATTCGTTGATTAATATTTGATTTACTATTTGGAATCTCTTTTGTGCAATGTTCTCCAGCAATTCTTTTTCTTGCTGTTGAAGTATTGATATTTTTACTATGTTCATCTGTACTTTGATGGGAGGTAAAGGAATTTCTATGTTTTCAAGGGTTGATTTGTGTATTAGAGGAATTCCGCTTCCCACTTGCACTGACTTTATTAGCGAGATAGTTTGTGGCAGGTTCAGATACCAGTTTATGTATTCTGGTAGAATGGTGTCGGTGTTCGGTCTGATAATGTATAGTGTTGTTGATGGTACTGCTGGTATGTCAAGTTCAAATGTCTTGCATAGGTAATTGCCTTTTCCCGCTAGCAATATGTCACCTTCCTGTAGCATATATTGTCTGAGTTTTCGCACAAACTCAACTTTGACAGCAGTTTTTTCGGGCGATTGCCTTTGCAAGTCGCTTACTTGCAAGTAGGCAATTTCTCCTGCCGGAGAAGGCCTCAGATAAACGCCTGACAGAATGTTTGCTATATCTTTTAATTTTACTATCTTCATAGTTTGTGTTTTTTTTAGTAGATGAATTTCTATTTTGTTGCAAAGATATAACAATTATTTTAAATATCAAAAATTTTTTAGTAATTATTTTACAAATATTATTGCTGGTGTATTTATATATTATATAAATAGGTGTGGATTAATATTATGTCTTGGATTCCTTGAAACCTTGAATTCTTAAATCTTTAAATTCATAAATCTTTTAACATGTTTTCCCCTCCGCCATTCCGACACCCGCTGTCAGTTCTGCCAATACCTAAATTGTCATTTTGTCAGTTTTTTGCGAGTGGCACATTTTTCGATAATGTCATGCCGTAAAATTTTAAATTGTCTAACAAAAAAATTTAAAGATATCATGGAAAAGATAGGAAGACCAATGGCAGGCAAAGTCCTGATTAAACCAGAAGCAGCAGAACAGAAGACAGTTGGTGGAATCATTATCCCCGATTCTGCACAGGAAAAACCACAGAGAGGTAAAATCATCGCAGTAGGAAACCAGAAGAAGGACGAACCCATCGAGGTTAAGGCTGGCGACGTAGTACTTTACGGAAAGTACAGCGGTACCGAACTGAAGATTAACGGTGAAAGCTATCTGATTATGAATCAGACCGATATTTTATTAGTAGTTGAAGAATAATTTTTGAAAGGATACAATCATGGCAAAAGAGATAAAATTCAATATTGAATCGAGAGACTTGTTGAAGAAGGGTGTTGACACTTTGGCAGATGCAGTAAAGGTAACACTCGGTCCTAAGGGCAGAAACGTTGTAATTGACAAGAAGTTCGGTGCTCCGCACATTACCAAGGACGGTGTCAGCGTAGCAAAGGAAATCGAAATTAAGGACCCGTTCATGAATATGGGTGCTCAGATGGTTAAGGAAGTTGCTTCGAAGACCAACGACGATGCTGGTGACGGAACAACCACCGCTACCGTTCTTGCTCAGGCAATCGTAAGCGAAGGTTTGAAGAACGTAACCGCTGGCGCAAATCCAATGGACTTGAAGCGCGGTATTGACAAGGCTGTTGCTGCAGTTGTGGCAGAACTCAAGAAGATGAGTCAGAACGTTGGTGACGACAACAAGAAGATCGAGCAGGTTGCAACGATTTCGGCAAACAACGAATTGGCAATCGGTAAGGACATCGCTCTTGCAATGGAAAAGGTAAAGAAGGAAGGCGTTATCACAATCGAAGAGGCAAAGGGTATTACAACTGAAGTTAAGGTTGTTGAAGGTATGCAGTTCGACCGTGGTTACATTTCACCTTACTTCATCACTGACAGCGAAAAGATGCAGACCGTAATGGACAATCCATACATCCTTATCACCGACAAGAAGATTTCGTCGATGAAGGACTTGCTGCCAGTTCTCGAACCAATCGCACAGGAAGGTAAATCGTTGCTTATCATTGCCGAAGATGTTGAAAGCGAAGCTTTGGCAACCCTTATCGTAAACCGCTTGAGAGGCACTTTGAAGATTGCTGCCGTTAAGGCTCCAGGATTCGGCGACAGAAGAAAAGAAATGTTGCAGGATATAGCAATTTTGACAGGTGGCGAAGTTATCACTGAAGAACGCGGTTTGAAGCTTGAAAACGCCAACATTACAATGCTTGGTCGTGCCGACAAGGTTACAATCGACAAGGAAAACACAACTATCGTTGACGGTTGCGGACAGAAAGACCAGATTGCAGCAAGAGTCGCACAGATTAAGAAGCAGATTGAACTCACAACCAGCGACTACGACCGTGAAAAGTTGCAGGAACGCCTTGCTAAGTTGTCGGGTGGTGTAGCAGTAATCTATGTAGGTGGAACTACCGAAGTAGAGATGAAGGAAAAGAAAGACCGTTACGAAGATGCTTTGTCGGCTACCCGTGCAGCAGTTGCCGAAGGTATAATCCCTGGTGGTGGTGTTGCATACATCAGAGCTATTCAGAAGATAAGCGACCTCAAGGGTGACAACGATGAGGAAAACCTTGGTATAGCAATCGTACTTCGCGCTTTGGAAGAACCATTGCGTCGCATTGTTGAGAATGCTGGCAAGGAAGGTTCGGTTGTTGTCCAGAGAGTTAAGGACGGCAAGGACGATTTCGGTTACAATGCTCGCATCGACAAGTACGAAAACTTGTACGAAGCTGGCGTTATCGACCCGACCAAGGTTTCGCGTATCGCTTTGGAGAACGCTGCTAGCATCGCAGGTATGTTGCTTACAACCGAATGCGTAATCGCTGACATTCCTGAAGAAAATCCAACTCCTATGGGTGGCGGTGCCAACCCGATGGGCGGAATGGGCATGATGTAAAAGCTCATAATATAAATTTTCAAGTTAATACTAGCCAGAGGCAATCGTAAGGTTGCCTTTGTTTTTTTTGCCTACATTTTAAAAAAAATGTTTTCTGTATTAAAAATATTTTACTATAATTGCAATTTATATCTAAATAGAAATTTTATTAACTTAAATTTTATTGTTATGAAGAGATTTTACATGATTTTCGCTGCTCTATTGCTAATAGGTAGCGTGTGCTTTGCGCAGACTGGAAATTTAAAAGTCATACAAAAGTGTGACAAGCAGTTGCTTAATAATCAAAGAGCAACTGGATATTATGGTAACTTTAATCAAACTGCAGATGGAATGTATTATCCAATGGAACAGGGAGAGGCAATTATAATGAGAGCTGACCAGTTCCCCGGAGCAAATGTTGTTGGTGATACTATAAAGAAAATTAAATTTGATGCAGAAGATTTTTCTAGCCAACAATCTGGCACTTACAATGGTACAAGTTTTACTATGAAAATTTACACAGGAGCACCTGACAACACCGCATTTTTAACTGCACTTCAAGCAGGACAAGGAAGTATAGAAGACTTATCAATATTAGGTACATGCGAATATACAGAAAACATTACAGCTACAACTTTAGGATCAGGCAACCAATGGGGCATAAATGAAATAGAAATAACGCCATGGGTAATTACCTCCGCTAATTATTGGATTGTTTTTATTGCAAACGGAAACAATTGCTTGTATGCTAATAAAAATGTTATATCCGATACCATAACGTATGCACAATACCAACAAAGCGAAAGGCCTACAATAACATCAAGTCCTGAAATGCAATATTTAGGTTGGTATCCAGCAGGAACATACCAGGGACAAGCATATAATGAATATATTTCTATGTTAGTAAGTCTGTCGGCAATTAATGAGAATTATGATATTGTATATGCAGAAACTATTCCATTTTTCCAGGTATATGTACAGGGTTCGGGCGAATATATTCCAACATCAGACGTAGAAGCATTGTTTTTAGATACCTATCCAAACCCAACAGGTACTGCGGCAACAACAATGACATTGGGTCCAACCGACGATTTGGTATTGTATATTGCTTTACAGAACAATGGTCCTGACGCAGTTACAGCACCAGTTGCTTTTGATATTACCTTTGATGGCGTATCATTATTAACAGATACTATCCCTTACTCAGATGAAGAAAACGACGACCTGCCCAATGGATACTATCAGCCTATTAATTTCTCGCAAACACAAGGACAGTACGCTCCACTGACAATAAGTGCTGCATATCTGGATGGTATTGTAGGAACATTTGACGTTTGTTTCTCTGTTAGTTATACAGGAACTGACAATAATAACGAAAACGATGAAACTTGCATAACAGTTACAAGATTTGTAAACGATACCATTTGGGCAACTGCTAACGAATTTGGAACCATTACTCCTAATGGTGAGGTAATTGTTGTAGAAGGTACAGACCAACCCTTCACCATCACAGCAAACGACAGCTGCCGTCTTGTAAGCGTAATGGTTGATGACACAATCAATGTAACCGCTGACCTTGTTGACGGTGTTTACACTTTCACAAATGTAACAGCAAACCACACCATCAATGCAACTTTCGAGAGAATACCTACTTACACAATTACAGCAAGTGCTAATGAATTCGGAACTATCACTCCTAATGGCGAAAATGTTGTATTGGAAGGTCAATCATTGCAAGTAACAATCGCCGCTAACGATTGCTACAGAATAGCAAGCGTGTTGGTTGACGGTGAAGAGGCAATAAATGATCTTGTTAATGGTGTTTACACGTTTGAAAATATTGTAGCAAACCACACTATTGCTGTAACATTCGAGCAGATTACCTACACAATTACTGCAACAGCAGGTGAAAATGGTACAATTGATCCAGAAGGAGAGGTAACAGTAAACTGCGGTGAAAATAAGGAATTCACAATTGCTCCGAACACTGGCTACCGTATATTGAGCCTCTTGGTTGACGGAGTAAGCCAGCCTACCGAAAACAATGTTTACATATTCGAAAACGTAACTGCAAATCACACCATCGAAGTTACATTCGTTGATGAAAACGCAACAACTCACACAATTACAGCAACTGCTGGCGAACATGGTACTATTAATCCTGTCGGTGCAATTGAAGTTCTTGGCGGAGAAAACAAGGAATTTACAATCACAGCTGACAACTGCTACAGAATAGCAAGCGTATTGGTTGATGGTGACACTGTTACTTCTGATCTTGTTGACGGTGTTTACACATTCGAAAATGTAGCAGCAGACCACACCATAGCAGCAATTTTCGAGATCATAACCTATACAATTACAGCAAGCGCTAATGAGTCCGGAACTATCACTCCTAACAATGAAGGCGGAGAAATTGTAAACTGTGGCGACAATCAATCATTCACCATTGCTGCTAACGACAGCTGCCGCCTTGTAAGCGTAATGGTTGATGACACAATCAATGTAACCGATCAGCTTGTTGACGGTGTTTATACATTCACAAATGTAGCAGCAAACCACACCATAGCAGCAACCTTCGAAAGAATACCGGTTTACACAATTACAGCAAGTGCTAATGAATTCGGAACTATCACTCCTGCAAGCGTAACGGTAATGGAAGACGAAAATGCATCGTTCACCATTGCAGCCAACGACAGCTGCCGTATTGTAAGCGTAATGGTTGATGAAACAAACAATGTAACCGCTGACCTTGTTGACGGTGTTTACACTTTCACAAATGTTAATGCCGCTCACACTATCGCAGCAACATTCGAGGCAATACCTACTTTCACAATCACTGCTACTGCTAACGATGGTGGAACTATCACTCCTGCAAGCGTAACTGTAATGGAAGGCGAAAATGCAGCATTCACAATTGCAGCAAACAACGGCTACAGAATTGTAAGCGTAATGGTTGACGAAACAAATAATGTAACAGCAAATCTTGTAAACGGTGTTTACACATTCACAAACGTAAATGCTAACCATACTATTGCCGCAACATTCGAGGAAATTCCAACCTACACAATTACTGCAACTGCCGGCGAAAACGGAACTATCAATCCTTCAGGTGAGATTACTGTTGTAGAAGGTGCTACACAGGCATTCACAATTACTCCTAACGGAGGCTACAGAATCGCCAGCGTTTTGGTTGATGGTGTTGAGGCTATCGAAAACATTGTTGACGGAGTTTACGTTTTCCAGAATGTAAATGCAAACCACACTATTTCGGTAGCATTCACCGAAAGCGTTTCTGTTGATATGATAGAAGCTGGTTCGATGGCAATCTACCCGAACCCGAACACCGGTATGTTCAGCATCGACTTCAGCAACATCAATGGTGACGCAATCTACCAGCTCATCGATGCTCGCGGTGCAGTTGTTGAAACTCGCAACATCAGCGTTATGGATGGTGAAACCATGAACTTCAATTACAACCTTCGTGCAGGTGCTTACTTTGTAAGAATCATCAGCAACGATAAGGTTTACGTTGAGCAGATTGTTGTTGAGTAACAATACAATCAATAATAAAACAAAGGCTGCCAAATGGCGGCCTTTGTTTTTTATTTATATACACTACACTCGGCGTAGGCTCCAGCCTACGTCGTAGTAATATCAAGGCTTTGCCTTGCGTATATACATGGCAAGAGCCATGTTATAGCAGCGACGTAGGCAAGAGCCTACGCCGAGATAATAAAAAAACAAGCAAAAATTTATGACTATATTGAAAAAAATATGGTAATCTTGCAAAAAAATGAATAATGACAACTGGTTATCAAATAAAGAATCAAGATGGAACTTATTTTCTGACATTTACAGTAGTGAATTGGATTGACGCATTTAGCAGAAGACGATACCGCGATATAGTTGTAGATAGTTTGAAATATTGTCAGAAGAATAAAGGGTTGGAAATTTTTGCTTTTGTTATAATGACTAATCATATTCATCTTATTGTTAGGCGTACGAATGGAAATTTAAGTGCTGTTATCCGTGATTTTAAGAGTTATACAGCCAAACTTATATTAGAGAGCATAGCAGAAGAAACAGAAAGCCGCAGAGAGTGGATGCTAAAGATGTTTGAATTTTCAGCATCTAGAAATAAGCGAAATGAGAAATATCAATTTTGGAAGCACGAAAATCACGCAGAAGAATTAGAAGGCAATGAAATTATTGATCAAAAGATTAATTATATCCACGAGAATCCTGTTAAGGCTGGCTTTGTAGCGAATGCCGAAGACTATATATATTCGAGTGCAAGTGCATATTCGGGAAAAGATTGCATTTTGGATGTAACGTTTCCATAAAAACAAAATCTATTGTTTCGATAAATCACTCGGCGTAGGCTCCAGCCTACGTCGTAGTAATATCAAGGCTTTGCCTTGAGTGTATACATGGCAGGAGCCATGTTGTAGCAGCGGCGTAGGCAAGAGCCTACGCCGAGTATGTGTAGGCTCCAGCCTACGTCGTAGTATTATCAAGGCTTTGCCTTGTGCATATACATGGCAGGAGCCATGCCTAAGCATCGACGTAGGCAAGAGCCTACGCCGAGTATGTTTGACACAACCACAGAAATTATTTTTTCATATCCTATTAAAAAAATTCTTATCTTTGCAGTTCAAAAACTTTAAATTTTTATTGCAAGTAGTTGATTATTAATTAAAAAATGTTTGTTTAAAGCCGAAGGCTCCGATGGTATATAACAGGAGATATGTAACAATGAAAAAACTATTATTTAATTTGCTCCTACTGCTAATGGTGGCAATAGGGGCGGTCGCACAGCAATCATTGCCGTATAGTTATGGCTTTGAGGACAATGATTTGTCTGTTGATGGATGGTCAACTGTAAACGAAAGTTCTGCTAATGCTAGTGATTTTGGAATTGCTACAGCAGCAAAAAGAACAGGCGAGTACGGTTTCAGATTTTCATCTTATACTAATTCTTCTACTGGATATAACCAGTATTTAATTTCTCCGGAATTGAATGCGGCATCGGGTCTTGTATTTCAGTTCTATTATGCCGCTTCTAGCTCTTATGGTACTGAAAAAATTAAAGTAGGTTACTCAACTACTGATAATGAGGTGTCGAGTTTCACTTTTGGTTCGGAGATTTCTACAAATAGTACATCTTGGATACTTTCTGAAGAATATGTTTTCCCTGCAGGAACCAAGTATGTGGCTATATTTTATTATTCTAACTATCAGTATCGTCTTTTTGTGGATGATTTGACTTTTGCAAATCCTCCTACTTGCCCTAAGCCAACAGTATTGGCATATAGCGAAGTTACCACTCGCAGTGTACATCTCTCATGGACAAATGGTGATTTGGAAACTGCTTGGCAGATTTGCCTCAACGACGACGAGGAACACCTTATCTCTGCTACAACAAACCCGTTTGATTTGACTGGTCTTAATCCTGAAACTGCATACGCAGTAAAGGTTCGCGCCGTATGTGGAGAAGACGACAACAGCAACTGGTCGAATGAAGTAAACTTTACTACACTTCCGCCATGTCCTGCTCCTACAGAATTGGTATTCTCTAATATTACTACTAGCTATGTGTCAATGTCTTGGACTCCCGGTGAAAGCGAAACTCATTGGAATTTCCAGTACAAGAAGTCAACAATTGCAGAATGGGGTGATGATGTTATCGCATTGACTGACCCTACATGCTATATTGCCGGTCTTGAACCTGGTACAACTTACAATGTAAGAGTACAGGCTGATTGCGAATCGGAAGGAACATCTGGAACTTGGTTAACAGGTTCTTTCACTACATTATACGGAATTCCATTTGTTGAGGAATTTGGAACGACATCGACTCCAGTGAATTGGATGCAACGTCAAGGACTTCTTTCTGATGTTATGGGAGGAACTGCTCTTACCACTGGTTCGGCATGGTATTTCGGATCAAGCAATGAAGTTTTTGGAAGTCATGCATATATTAATATATATGGTTCTTCTCGCAAACATTGGTTGATTACTCCAACTGTTGTGATGGATGCAAATGTCAGACTTTCATTCGATTTGGCTCTTACCGCTTATAGTGGTACTGATGCCGCATCTGGAACATGCGATGATGATAAGTTTGTTGTGTTGATTAGCACAGATAATGGCGAAACTTGGACAATTCTTTGTAGGTACGATAATGATGGAAATACTAATGAAGAGTATGATTTTGTATATAACAGTATTCCTACAGCTGGTAAAAATGTTACTATTGATCTTAGCAGTTATGCTTCGGACAATATTATGATTGCTTTCTATGGTGAATCAACTGTAAATGGTAATGGAGACAACAACTTGCATATTGATAATGTAAGTATAGAATATATTCCTACATGTGAAAGACCTACTGATTTGGCATATTCCAATGTTACCGACAATGCGGCAACTCTTACTTGGACAGCAGGAGGCGAAGAACCTGCTTGGCAGATTTGTGTAAACGGTGACGAAGGCAACCTTATAAATGTTGAAGGTACTCCAGCTTACGACTTGTCAGGTCTTACTGCAGCTACAACCTATCAGGTAAAGGTTCGCGCTAACTGCGGTGATAGCAATGGCGATAGTGAATGGACTAGCGAAATCGAATTCACAACTAACCTTTGCTCTGCTGAAGATATGTGCAGTATTACATACGAACTCACCGATAGTTATGGCGACGGTTGGAATGGTAATAAGATTCAAGTAAAAGATGTCGAAACTGGTATCATTTTGGCTGAACTCGCTAATCAAAACCTTGATTACCAGACGAATGTTGCGGAAACAAACACAGGTTCGCTTTCTGTTTGCAAAGACAGAGATTTGTCTTTCGAATGGGTATCTGGAAGCTATGCAAATGAAACATCGTATGTGATATATGATATAAATGGTGATGTTATATTCTCTGGTAATGGAGCTATGACAGAGTCAGTATCCTATACTGTAAATTGTACAGTTGCTACTTGTGTCAAGCCTACAGATTTGACTGTTAGTGATATTGCAAGCACATCTGCAACTTTAACATGGAATGCTGGTGCAGAAGAAACTGCTTGGCAGATTTGTCTCGATGGCGATGAAGACAATCTTATTGATGTAACTTCAGCTTCATACAATATCACAGGACTCGATGAAGCTACAACATACACGGCAAAGGTACGTGCAAATTGTGGAAGTGACTATAGCAACTGGACAAACGCAATATCATTTACAACCACTATGTGCGCTGTTGAAGATATGTGTAACATTAGCTATGAACTTCATGATAGCTTTGGTGATGGTTGGGCTAGTGATTATGGAGATAATTCAGCAATCAACGTTGTAGATGTTGCAACAAGCGAGGTTATAGCTACTTGGACACTTGAAAATGGTGCGTCAGGAACAGGAACTCTTTCGGTTTGCAACGGCAGAGCACTTCAATTTGTATGGGTTTCTGGTGATTATGATGATGAATGTTCATATAGAGTAACCGATGTTAATGGTGATGAAATCTTCTCAGGTTTGGATGCTATGGATGCTCCAGTAGACTACACTGTAAACTGTTCACTTGCTACTTGTGTTAAGCCTACAGAATTGGCTGTTAGCAATATAGCAAACACATCTGCAACTCTTACTTGGACAGCTGGTGGAGAAGAAACAGCTTGGCAGATTTGCATAGATGGTGACGAGGACAATCTTATTGATGTAATCGAAGCTACATACACTATGACAGAACTTACAGCTAGACAGGAATATAGCGTAAAGGTTCGTTCAAACTGTGGCGAAGGCGATTTCAGCTCTTGGACACAACCTGTTGAATTTACAACTAGTTTCTGCTCCCTTGAAGACCAGTGCCAGATTAGTTACGAACTTTCTGTTCCAGCCGATTATGCCGGCTATGGATATGGTTGGTTAGATGCGGCTATAAATGTTATTGATGCAGAAACATCTGATATTCTTGATACTTGGACAGTTGATTCTGGCGAATCATCTGCCACAGGAACACTTTCGGTTTGCAGCGGCAGAGATATTACTTTCGAATGGGTTCCAGGATATAATGGTGGACAATATGACGCTATTCTTACAGAATATACAGTATCTGATGTCAACGGTGTGATATTCTCAGGGACAGGAGCTTTGGATGCTGATGTAGATTATACTGTTAACTGTTCTATTGATTATTGCGCTGCACCTTATCAACTTGAAGCAGATGTAACAAATACTACAGCAGATTTAAGTTGGGCAGGTAATAGCGACAACTATGTAGTTCGTTACAGAAGTTTAACTCCAGTTCTCGCTGATGGTTTTGAAAATGGTATCCCAGCAACATGGACAACTATTGATGCTGATGCTGATGGAAACAATTGGTTGGCTGTAAGTGAAATACCTACTGTTTATACATATTATGCATCTCAAGATTTAAGCAGTTGGGCACATAACGGTAGTGATGCAGCAGCAAGTCCATCCTATGCAAACGGATCTGGTGCATTTAATTCCGACCATTGGCTCATTACTCCTCAGGTTGATTTGGGTGGCATAATGAAATTTTATGTGACAAGTGCTTATGCAGATGAGTATGAAGTGTTGCTATCTACTACTGGAACTGAAACTTCAGATTTTGTTACTACACTTAAGTCAATGGACGCAGCATCTATTTCATGGGATGAGGTTACTATCGATTTGAGCTCTTATGCTGGACAGCAAGGATACATTGCTATACATCATGTCTTCGAAGATGGTTACTTCCTTGTTTTTGATGATTTTGGCATATATACACAAGGCGAATGGGTAGAAGCAAATGCTACTGGAAACACATTGGATCTCGTAGGTTTGACTCCTGCTACATTATACGAATATCAGGTACTCGGCGTATGTGACGATCCTAACAATGACAATTGGAGTGAGATTGCTTCATTTACTACAGAACCTAATAGATACGCTATCAATGCATCAGCTGGTGAAAATGGAACTATTTATCCGGAAGGCGAAATCGTTGTTGTCGAAGGCGAATCCCAGAGTTTCGAAATCACAGCCAACGATTGCTACAAAATCGAAAGCGTAAAAGTTGATGGAAATATTGATGTTACAGATGATGTTATTGCCAATGATGGTATTTATACATTCACAGGCATAGATGCAAGTCATTCCATCGCAGCAACCTTCGAGCAGATTAGCTACACAATTGACGTAACCCCTGGTGAAAACGGAACAATCACAGCTAATGATGAAAATGGCAATAATGTAAACTGTGGCGAAGACAAGTCGTACACAATCGCAGGAAACTATTGCTACAGAATTGCAAACGTAATGGTTGATGGAGATATTGATGTTACAGACGACATTATTGCCAATAATGGTATTTATACATTCACCGGTGTAGATGCTGCAGGTCATTCAATCGCAGCAACCTTCGAGC
>JAFZLK010000118.1 GCA_017551515.1 Bacteroidales bacterium
GGGATTTGCATGCTGAAGAATCTTTGGAGATTAATGACATTTTTTAATCTTATTCCTTTCCCCCTTCTGTTTGAAAAGTTAATAATCATTTTTCTACATAAAAATAACATTTATTTTTACGCAGCAAATATAGGATGACATCATAGGGTGGATTGTTCATTATCCATTTTCAATTGTCAATTCTTTCCAAAGTCAGATATGTAAACGGCGGCTCTCCGTCCAAATGTTCTTCTTGTTCAACTATTTTCCATTCATCCATATTGAGTTCGGGGAAGAAAGTGTCGGCATCGTATGACTTATGTACACGGGTAAGATAAATCTTGGTTGTGTATGGCAAAAACTGTCTGTAGATTGATTCTCCACCGATTATGAATATTTCGTCGCTGTCGCAAAGTGCAAGTGCCTGCTCGATGTTCTTAGCCGTGTACGCACCTTCGAAAGTGTTGTCGCCAGTGGTGAGGATTATGTTTTTGCGGTCAGGCAGGGGGCGTTTGGGGAACGAAAGATAGGTTTTGCGTCCCATTATTATGGAATGCCCAGTTGTTATCGCCTTGAAACGCTTGAGGTCTCCACTAATGTGCCATAAAAGGTTGTTATCTTTGCCGATGGCTCCGTTTTCGGCTACCGCCACAATCATTGTTATCTGTCTGTCTGTCATACCGATACTTCTGCTTTAATGTGTGGATATGGATTATAGTCAACCAATTCAAAGTCTTCGTATTTGAACGAGAAAATGTCCTTTACATCTGGATTTATCTTCATCTTCGGCAACGGACGCGGTGTGCGTTCCAATTGTGTGTGAACCTGTTCGAGATGGTTGAGATAAATGTGAGCATCCCCGAAAGTGTGGATGAACTCACCGTACTGGTAGCCACAAACCTGCGCCAACATCATGGTCAGCAATGCGTAGGATGCTATGTTGAATGGTACACCGAGGAAAAGGTCGGCACTGCGCTGGTATAGTTGGCACGAAAGTTTTCCGTTGGCAACATAGAACTGGAACAAGGCGTGGCAAGGTGGCAAAGCCATATTGTCGATGTCGGCGACATTCCAAGCGCTAACGATGTGGCGGCGCGAGTCGGGATTTTCCTTCAGCGACTTCACAAGGTTAGAAATCTGGTCGATGGTTTGTCCGTCGGGAGTTTTCCACGAGCGCCACTGGTAGCCATAAACATGTCCGAGGTCGCCGTTTTCATCAGCCCACTCGTCCCAGATGCGTACTCCGTTGTCGTTCAGGTATTTAATGTTTGTATCGCCAGCGAGGAACCATAGCAGTTCGTGGATTATCGATTTCAAGTGCAACTTCTTGGTTGTGAGGCAGGGAAATCCGTCCTGCAGGTTGAAGCGCATTTGGTGTCCGAATACGCTTATTGTGCCGGTTCCTGTGCGGTCGCTTTTGCGTACGCCTTCATCGAGTACGCGCTGTAGTAGGTCGAGATATTGTTTCATAATTAGTTGAACAAATTTCTTTTTTTACCGTGTGAGTGGTTCTTGTTGTGAGATGTTTCGTCAAAATCTTCGTCCATGAAGTCATCGTTGTCCATGTCGTCATCAAAGTTTTCATCCATAGGGTGCGACATTGAAATCAGCGGAAGGTAGGCTTGGTCTTCTTCGTCCCACACTATGTCGATATATTGCACCGTTGCGTTTTCGATGTACATTCTGACGGCCATTTCCTTTTCTTTTTTCGATGCACCTAAATCCAATGAAACCTTTTTGAATTGGTCGTACACAATCTTGACAACCTTTTTGTAGTCATAACTGGATAGCAAAACTCTGCTGTCGTACTGTGGGATAATGGGAAAATCGACCTTTATTGCATCGTCGGGTCCAATGTATGTCAAAAGAACTTTCATGTCTTATTTTGTTTCTTTTTCGTGTTTGTACTTGAAGCAGATTGCGAAAAGAACTGCAACTATAAGTGCGTATGCTGCAAAGATATACCAACTTGTCTGCCAGCCGTTCCATACATTCATGGCACCTTCCTGCGAATATACGAAGTGGTTAACAATTGCCTGAGCGCCAAGTGTTCCGATGGTTGCGCCTATTCCGTTGGTCATCAAGAAGAAAAGTCCCTGTGCAGATGAGCGGATTGATGTGTCGGTTTCCTTGTCGACGAAGAGCGAGCCGCTGATGTTGAAGAAGTCGAATGCCACACCGTAAACTATGCACGAAAGGATAAACATCCAAACTCCCGAACCCGGGTTGCCAAGTCCGAACAGACCGAAACGAAGCACCCAAGCGAACATTGCAATGAGCATAACCTTCTTGATGCCGAAGCGTTTGAGGAAGAACGGGATTAGCAATATGCACAAGGTTTCGGAAATCTGCGACAACGAAATAAGTATGTTAGCGTGCTGTACGCCAAAGGTGTCGGCATATTCTTCTATGCCACCGAAACTTGTAAGGAATGGGTTTGCAAATCCGTTTGTAATCTGCAATGAAACACCAAGCAACATCGAGAAGATGAAGAAAATAGCCATCTTTTTCTGCTTGAACAGCGAGAATGCGCGTAGTCCGAAAGCATCGACAAATGATTTGGATGCTGCCTTGTTTGTTGGGCATTGAGGCATTGTGAAGGAGTATATTGCGAGGACAATTCCAATTCCACCACTGACAACAAATTGAGCTGCAGTAGGTTGGAATCCGAGCAAATCAACAATCCACATTGTGCAGATGAAACCTATTGTGCCGAAGATACGAATTGGTGGGAATGCCTTTACCGTATCGAGACCGGCTTTGTCGAGGGCGTTGTAGGCCACCGAGTTAGATAGTGCTAAAGTTGGCATATAGAATGCGACTGCAACGCTATAAATCGAAAACAAAACGCCAAACTGCACTGCATCGCCAGCCATTATGCCGTACAAGCCTGCGCAGAGCATTGCTATTCCCGAAATTGCGTGGCAAAGACCGAGAGTTTTTTGTGCTTGTATCCATCTGTCGGCGATAATGCCCATGAGTGCCGGCATGAATATCGAAACAATACCTTGAATTGAGTAAAAAATGCCGATTTGTCCGCCCATGTTGTGGTTGAACAAATAAGTTCCCATGCAGGTTAGGTATGCTCCCCAGATTGCAAACTGGAGGAAATTCATCACGATAAGTCTGAATTTGATTCCGCTGTTATTCATTTTTATCCTTTTTGTTGTTCCTTGAATTTATTTCATCCCTGATGATTGAGGCGTATTCGTAGTCTTCTTCCTCTATTGCGCTTTGCATCAGTTGATTCAGTGCATCGAGGTCGGCTTCCTTGAGGTTGAAGCAGTAGCGTTCCGATTGCAGGTACTTGTCCTCGTCCTCGAGTATTACGCCTGCCTTGTCAACGACTTCCGATGTGGTGAAAATGGGGCAGTTGAAGATTAGTGCGAGCGCGATTGCATCTGATGTTTTTGCCTCGACAAACTCGTGTTGTTCGCCTCGGCTGAAGAATATGCGCGAGTAGAAGATGCCTTCCTCGAACTTGTAAATCAGCACTTCTTCGGCGGTTATGTCGAACTTCCGCATCGAAATTGAGAACACTTCGTGGATTAGCGGACGAGGCGTGTCCATGCTTGTGATTTTTTTTGCTATGGATTGCGCTTCGGTGGCATCGATGACTATTGGGATGCGCTTTTTGCTATGTGCAACCGAAAGCACAACAACATACGCGCCAGTCATGTTGTTGCTGTCGGCAAGTCCGTTAACCGTTAACTTTATCTGCTCCATTACAAGGTGCAAAGTTAAGATAATATTTTGGATTTACGATTTGGTTTATGAATTTTAGCTTGGCAAAAGAAGATAGAAAAGTTTGTTCTATTTCTCCATTTTGCTGTAAACATTATCGGTATTCACATACAAAATTGAAATTTTCTTGTCGGGGAAACGCTTTTGGTAGTTTTGGATTTCCCTTATCAGAATCTTGCTTTGACGATTCATAAATACCGACCAGAACAAAATGATGTTGTAGTCGGCAGTGGTGTAGTCCTTGTCTGTGTTATGATTGTCGCCTATTCGTTCCAGTAGCGTTTATTTTTTGATTCGTCCATATCTAAAATTTAAATTTTCGTTTTAACCAAGTTGCAAAAAATCTGTCTGAAATAAAATAAACACCTTTTTCGCAAGAGATAATGTCGCGTTCCATAAGTCTTTGTGTAGCAGACTGCACCGAACTTGCCGACTGCAAGTTGTACTTTTTCACAAACTCGGCAGACTGTGTACGGTCGGCCATACCTTCGGCGGCAATAGCCCTAAGCAGGTTTTGCTGCTTGTCGGGAATATTATACAGAGTGAAGGAATAATACGATTCATTTTCCTTCAATATTTTATCCAAAGCCTTATCTATCATTTCTTCGCTACATTCGGGCTGCGCCATATAATACATCTCGTGAAACATAAACTGTATGTACCAAGTGTGACCTTCGTACATATCATACACGCGCGACACGATGTCCTTTGAAATGCTTTTCCCCGCTTCTTTGAATTTCTTTACAACAAAATCAATGTACTTATCCTTGTTTATCGATTCCAGTGAAAGCGTTACCGTGCTGTTGTAGAACGGTCGCGAAGGCGACGCAAACATATTCTGTATAATATGCCTCTGGCTTCCCGAGAAAATATAGACAGCATTTTTAGACTTTTGTATGTAGGTTCTCAACAATGCCTCAAGATTCTTTTCGGGATACTTCGCTATCTGCTGAAACTCGTCAAATGCCACAATACACGGACGGTCGGCAGTTTCAATGTAGTTGAAAATCTCGTCCAGAGAAACCGACTTGTCCCTTATGTCGCCCAGTCCGAACGATGTGCTTGGCAAACCTTGTTCATCGTAGCCCATACGGAATTGTATCGACTTGACCGTGCGCATAAAAGACTCCACAATCTTGCTTCCTTTCGACATCAGCGACTTGCACACCACATTGCCGAAAGTCCACACAAAATCGTTAAGGTCGAGTGTTGAATAAATGTCAATGTAAAAAGTGTAATACTTTTTTGCGATTTCTTTGTTTGCAAAAAGATGTTCTATGAGACCAGACTTTCCCATACGCCTGCGCGATATGAGCAAAGTATTCACCTTGCCTTTCGCCGCCGACACCAACCGCGCAGTTTCTTCCTTCCTGTCGCAGAAATATTCCGGTCCAGCATAGCCCGATACCAAAAACGGATTGTCTATTTCCATACCTTAAAAATTTTGCACAAAGATAATCATTTTTTTAGAATCATTCTTTTACAATCATTTTTTTAGAATGATTGTTTTGCAATGATTGAAATTTTGATTTCTATTCCTTCACGAATTTTCGCTGTTCCAAAATAGAATTCGTTTCCGTTCCGTAAATTCTCACAATATAAACACCAGCATTCAATCCTTCCACATCGCAAACAGCATTGCCGTCGTTTACCTCTGTGCGATAAACAACCTGCCCCAAGGTGTTTACAATTTCAATTTCGGAAATGGTTTCCGATGATGTTATGTTGAGAATGTCGTTGGTTGGGTTCGGGAAGATGGTAATGGTGGAATTATCCATATTGGAAATGCCAGACAGAATGTTCAGGTGAAGCGTAACGATAGAATCACATCCGTTTTCTGCCGTGAAAGTCTGCGTATAGTCGCCAGTTTCGGTGTACTCGGTGCCGTTCCAAATGTATGGACTAGTTGCCGATTCGCTAAAACTATAATGCACGGAATTGTTTATTGTCAAATGCAAGGTGACAACAGAATCACAACCATTTGATGCAGTGAAAGTCTTGTCGTATGTACCGCTTTCGGTATAAGTTTCGCCATTCCATTCGTAGGAATCGCAAGCCTCGGCTTCGACAAGCTCAGCCAGCGGATGATTGATTGTCAGTTGCAATGTAACAACCGAATCGCAGCCGTTTGAAGCGGTGAAAGTCTTGTCGTATGTACCGCTTTCGGTATAAATTTCGCCATTCCACTCGTAGGAATCGCAAGCAGTGGCTTCAATATTCTCTGTCTGCGGATGGTTGATAGTCAGATGCAGGGTAACAACAGAATCGCAACCGCTGTCGGATGCAATATTCTGCTCGTAAATGCCCGATTCGGTATATGTTTGATTGTTCCACAAATAACTGCCACAAGCAACTGCGGTAAAATCGCGTGTTGGCGATTCGTTTATTGTCAAATGCAAGGTGACAACAGAATCACAACCATTTGATGCAGTGAAAGTCTTGCCGTATGTACCACTTTCGGTGTAAGTTTGCCCGTCCCAATCGTAGGAATCGCAAGCCGTAGCTTCTGCAAGCCCTGTCTGCGGATGATTGATTGTCAGATGCAGTGTAACAACCGAATCGCAACCGTTTGAAGCGGTGAAAGTCTTGTCGTATGTTCCGCTTTCGGTATAGGTATCGCCATTCCATTCGTAAGAATCGCAAGCAGTTGCTTCGATATTTTCAGTCTGCGGATTGTTTATTGTGAGATGCAATGTCAACACAGAATCGCAACCGTTGGACTGGGGAACAGTTATAGTATAATTGCCCGATTCGGTGTATGTTGTGCCGTGCCACAGGTACAAACCGCAAGCCGTAGCCGATGTTTCGCCAGTAGGTTGCTGGCAATCCTGAGTGCTGAAATTCCACACTGCCGACCAAACCGAGTTTCCGCTTGCATTGTAGCCCTGAACGCGCCAGTAGTAGGTCGTTCCATACATAAGGTTGCAGGTTGCATTGGTGCCTGCTGTTGTTCCGTTGCGGACTATCGAAGCAAAAGCATTGTCGGTAGCCACCTGATAGCGGTAGCCGGTAACATTGTCCAGTTCGTCCCATACCAGTTCCACTCCCGATGGCGCTATTTCGGTGCTGCCGTTTGCAGGACTAACAAGCGTTGGCGCAGTGGTCAATTGATATGCTGTTGTGAAACGCCATACATAGGACCAGGCAGAAGTGTCAATAGGACTTAAAGTCCGAACACGCCAGTAATATGTAGTGCCTGACAAAAGATTGTCTATCCCTTTGTTTGCAATAGTATTATTGTTTGTCAGCGTATATGTGTCCGAGAGCAAGACCGGAGAATCGAAACTGCTTGTTGTGTCAAGTTCAACAAGATAGCCACTTGTACCTGATACCGTGTACCATTGCAGTGTGACTGATGCTGTATTGCTTAGAGTTGTATTATTGGATGGTCTATATAATGCAGGATAAGCAGCAGTTGTAAAAGTCCGCACAGGTGAATATGCGGAAGTGTCATTTAGGGCGTCACATACAGCCCTTACTCTCCAATAGTATGTTTTGCCGAAAAAAAGATTGTTTATCCCTTTGTTTGCAATAGAATTATTGTTTGGCGGCGTATATGTGTCCGAGAGCAAGACCGGAGAATTGAAACTGCTTGTTGTGTCAAGTTCAACAAGATAGCCACTTGCACCTGACACCGTGTACCATTGCAGTGTAACCGATGCTGCATTGCTGAGTGTTGCACCGTTGGATGGACTATATAATGCAGGATATGGTGTAGTTGTAAATGTTCGTACTACAGAATAATCGGATGTGTCACTTATATTGCCATTAACAGCCCTTACTCTCCAATAGTATGTTTTGCCGAAAAAAAGATTGTTTATCCCTTTGTTTGCAATAGTATTATTGTTAGTCAGCGTATATGTGTCCGAGAGCATATAGACTGGCGAATTGAAACTGCTTGTCGTATCAAGTTCAACAAGATAGCCACTTGCACCTGACACCGTGTACCATTGCAGTGTAACCGATGCAGCGTTACTGAGATTTGCGTTGTTAGAAGGTCGGTACAATGTTGGAACATCAACAGCAAATAGAATGTTGGAAAAACACATTAAGCACAGGGCTATTATGCAAATTAAATTTCTCATACAAGATATTGTTATTTAATTGTTACAAAATTCTATATTTATATTTACCACAAAATTACATTTTTTTTCGATACTACAATGTTTCGGGACATTTTAGGATGAAAAACAGGATAAGATTTATCATTTTATCTTAATCGGTCTATTCCATCGCATACCATCTGCACATGGTCAAGTCCATAAAGCATCGACCTCCCATCGATTCCCATCCACTGAAACAAAGTCAAAATCTTCTGGTATTCCCTTCTGATATATGTCGTGTCAATAACGGCCTGACCAGTCGGGAAACATAGCGGTTCGTGGTGTGCAATTCGGTTGCGCAGCGTGTTTATTTTATCCAGTTCGTTGAAAATGTACGACTGATTTATGTGCAACTGTGGTGTAGAACGCTGCTTGTATGGAAACGCCCCCAGTAGCGATTGATTAGTCAGTCCATATTGTACTGGAGAGTACATATATTTCCACATGCCAAAATCCATCTGTGCCAACAACTTCGAATGTGAATATGTGCCTTGTGAACGGAGTTTTAGTAAAGCATCAGTAATCGTCTTGTTCGTTTTGTGAAGTATTGGGCGCGTGAATATACCTCCGGGCGATACGGAATCCTTGAGCCATTCGCTACCGAACTGGCGAACAAGAATGTCATCAATTGCATTGCGTAGAGATACCTCAAAGCAACCGACAATGGTAAGCAGTTCCTGCGCCAATCGCAAATTATACCTATAAAGCGTCATTGCCTTTCTTCTGTTTCCATTACACGCCGAAAGGTATCTGTTGAGCCGCTTCTGCGACATAAAATGTTCAAAATCGCGATATTTCATATAAATATATTCAAAATATTTTGTCCGTATCTAAAAAATGCCTATCTTTGCCCCGATGAATCCCACTAACCTCTGGCCGCAAGGTCAAGTTAGTGGGTATTGTTTTTTACAAGCATTGGTGCAAAGGTACAAAAAATTCCATAATTCAAACATTGATAGAATTGCTACAAACAAATTTTCAGATTCCACAACCTATGTACGGCGGTTTGAGATGGTTTGAATTTGCTTGCGCGAGCTAAAGGTTGGCTTTTAGCCTTCAAGCCTGTTAGTCCTTTTTGTGTTGAAATAGTTTGATATCATTCGAAATGGTTTGATGTTGTTTGAAATTGTTTTGTTGAAACGCAAAATCTTGCGTCTGTACAATTTGAAATGGGTTGAGATTGCTTTATTGAGACGCAAGATTTTGGGACGGTACAATTATTTTTCTTATTGTCGGTAAAGAAAAACGCATTACATTTGCGATAAATTCAATTGAAGTTATGGATAACAGCAAAAACAAGGTTACGATTGCGGCAAAGTCAAATGCAGGAAACACCGAGTACCGTTTCAACATCGACTTCTATGTGTTCCAGTACGATGGCGAATATGTGGCTTATTGTCCATCGCTCGACATTACCGAAACCGGCGAAACTTACAGCCAATGTATATGCAGTTTCTATGAGAAATTCCAGATATATGCCGAATGGTGCATTGAGCACGGTACGCTCCTTGACGACCTGCGGAATCACGGATGGAAAATCCTCAAAACAGAATTAAGGCCTCCGTCATACAAAACGCAGATGGGCAAAGCGGAAATGAAAAGACTATTCGACAGCAATGTGAACTTCGAACGCATTGTTTCTCCAATGAGAGTTGCGCTGTGAAAAAGTTGTCGAACATATTATTAAGGTGGGTTCTATAAATTCACCGTTTGAATGTTCTCCAACAATACAAAAATATTAAAACTTTTCGGCACTTTTTGTTTTTCTTCGGCATCTTGCTGATTGTCAATCGGTCACAATGCCCGCATTTTTCCCTCATTCCGCATAGCAATCTGCTCGAAGCAAATTCAAAAATTCCTCGAAATCAATTTATAGAATCCACCTTAAGGGAACTTAGACTAGTATTGACACAGTTGGGGCTGTCGAAGGATCGCACAAATGGCGGACACGAAATCTGGTCGAAAGAAGGACTTTGCAGACCTGTAACATTCCAGACACACAAAGACCCCGTTCCCGAACTGGTGATAAAGAACATAATCCGCGATGTGAATGTTACTCGCGACCAGTTCCTCGAAATACTGGAAGAGATATAGGAGTTTGAATGGCTTCGCCGTTCTGGGGTTATGTGGGTAGCATAAATTCACTTGCCTACATTTCAATCATTCTTTTACAATCATTTTTTTAGAATGATTGTTTTGCAATGATTGAAAATTTTGATTTCTATTCCTTCACGAACTTTCGCACACTGAATTTCGCCCCCTGAGCCTGTCGAAGGGTCGAAGTGCGCGAATTACCGTAAATTCTCACAATATAAACACCAGTATTCAATCCTTCCACATCAAAAACCGCATTGTCTGCGTTTACTTCTGTGCGATAAACGACCTGTCCCAAGGTGTTTACAATCTCAAATTCGGAAATTGTTTCTGGTGATGTAATGTTGAGAATGTCGTTGGTTGGGTTAGGGAAGATTGTAATTGCTGAATTGTCGGTATCGGAAATGCCAGACAGAATGTTCAGGTGAAGTGTAACGATAGAATCACAGCCGTTTTCTGCCGTGAAAGTCTGCGTATAGTCGCCAGTTTCGGTGTACTCGGTGTCGTTCCAAGTGTAGGGGCTTGTGGTGGTTTGAAATGGTTTGAAATTGCTTGCGCGAGCTAAAGGTTGGCTTTTAGCCTTCAAGCCTTTTTGCCTGTTAGCCCTAATTTACATCCACACCCCAATCTTTATTTGGTAGAAACCGTCTTCGAGTTCCGGAGGGTAAAGGGCATAATGTGTCTCGAAGGAGTCTTCATCGTATTGTGTATCGATGTAAAGTTCACCGTTGTTATTGTGTATGTAGTAGGTTTTGCCTTCGTATTCAAAAGGTTTATGCTTTGCAACCCTGCTGTAGAAACCTTCGGCATCGTCCTTGTTGGCGAAGCACAGGTATGGATTGGTAGATGTGTCGAGGTTGAGTTCGTAATAGAAGGCGTGTCCGCTGGTGCATTTCAGGTTGTAGCCGAAATCTCTCTTGTCGCCTTTTTCGATGTACCTGCCATAGACGATTCTATCTTCGCCAACATCACCATCTGTACTTTCTATTTCATCTTCGTAAATGAATGTCAGTCCGCCATTTTGTACAATTTTTGCGCCACCGTAATGTTCCAGCAGGTCGAGCAGGTCTTCGATGCTGAATTGTTTGCAGAACTGTTCGGCTTCTTCGTCCCGTTTCTGCTGTTCGGCGGCTTCGCGTTCTTCGTTCAGCTTTGCCTCGGCTTCGGCTTTCTGGATGGAATCCTGTCTAGCCATTTCAAGCGAATCCACAGCGGTTTCGTCTTTTTGTTCACCATTGTTTGCCTGGTTGCAACTTACTGCCAGCAACATGCATAAAGCAATTATAAATGAAATTTTTCTCATCGGTTGTAGTGTTTAATTTTTAATGTGTTGCAAAGATAAACGAAATTTACAATTTTGGGAAATATTTAGTGTTGTTTCAGTATTTCCAGCATTTCGGCGGGTGTAACAACGATGGGATTTTTAGGAAAATGTTTTGTGTTTCCAGTTACCCAATAGGCATCTTCCTTTGAGAGTGCTACTTCGTAAAATACAATATCGTCTGCATCTTGGAAAATCTCGGAACTATGTACTCGATTTGCATTTGCACCTATCTCTAAAATTTTATCAATGATGCTTTTTACTGCCTGATGCGGAAAATTAAATTTTGCCCTGCCCAGCACATCATTGTATTCTGCAATAATCTCATAATTGTACAACGGACAAATTCATGTTTTGGAAATTGCATTGACAACCAAAACCGTAGCAGAATATGGATTGCGTGACAACAGTGCAGAAACAAGCACATTGGTATCAATAACTGCGTAAATCATGAGTTTTGTTTTCTTTCTTTCCTTGCCAACTTGATTTCCTCGTTAATGTCGTCAAGCGACAAATCGGGCAACTGTCCGTTTTCTGCCATGCTTCTTATTTCACGAAACGCTTCCAAAGCGCTCATTGATTCGTCTTTTTCCGGGGCTTTTATCTCGAAAGGAATCTTTCTGTACAAAACAACCGCCTTTGCAAAGACATTCATAGCCGTGTTTGCGCTCATCCCGAATTGGGAGCACAACTCATCAAATGTTGCCTTTAAGTTTGAGTCCATACGGACTGTCATCGATACCTGTGACATAATCAATATTTTTTGCAAAGGTAAAATATTTATTTGATATTACGCCATTATGCAGTAAGAATATTTTTGATTTATGTCAAAACGGTGTAAATGTGTTGATTTTTGAAATTGCTTACGCGAGCTAAAGGTTCAAAAAAACGGAATGTTATCCTGAACTGCTCCCTGCGATGCGCTGAGCCAATGCCGAAGCGAGCATGTCGAAGGGCAGCATCTGATTCCGTTTTTTGTTGTTTAGATTTTCTACTGATTTCTTTTTTCTTTCCACTTTATGTACAAATACATTAGCACACCCGTCAAAATGCTACCTATGATGGCAGGAATGTGAATGTTTGCCAATTCTCTGGCGGTTAGTTCGTACACCCCATCTGCCGATAATGCGCGATATGCTTGCATTACCATATAAATCCACGGCCATCCGACAAGTATGGCTACCATTAAAGTTTTCCAGAACGAAAATTTCGATTTTTTATTTTCCATCGTTTTATCTGTTTAAAATTACGATGCAATGATAACGAATGTTTTTGATATGGCAAAATAAATATAAAAAAAACACCTATATGTCGTCAAAAATATTTCATTGGCAATAAGTCGGATTTGCGGAATGTCATTGTGTAGTGTGGCGAAGTGATTTTGTTCCAAAAATTATCCCTTTTTGCCATATTTTCATTTTCTTTGTGCTTCATAATTTTCGGAAGATGAATGTCAATAAGAAAAAAGATATGCCGCGGAATAAAACAAAGGCGGTTTCTGCTGGTTCTATGTTGAAAGACAATGCCATAGCCCGCAAACGAGATTTGATTTTAAAGGTCATAATCGTAGTTTTCGGCTTTATGCTCTACGCAAATACGCTCGGACACGGCTACGCTCTCGATGATACTGTTACCATTTGGAAAAACGAGTTCACCCAGCGCGGAATTGACGGCATTGGCGACATCCTACGCTACGACACAATGGCGGGAATGTTCGGCAAGGACATGGACGAAGTTGCTGGCGGTCGCTATCGTCCGCTGTCGGTGGTGATGTTTGCAATAGAACTCGAAATTTTTGGCAAAAAGACCGAAGCGCCCGACTATACAGGCGACATTGTGGCTGCTCCGTTTGTGGGGCATTTCTTCAATGTGATTTATTATTGCCTGCTTTTGCTTCTGATGTACCATGTGCTGAAAAAGTTGTTCCGCAACCACCAGCCACGATACTGGTTCCTGAGCATTCCATTCCTTACTGTAATGCTTTTTGCTGCGCATCCGCTTCATACCGAGGTTGTTGCCAATATCAAGAGCCGCGATGAGATTATGGCGTTCCTGTTCGGACTTTTGGCAATGGAATGTGCAATCAAGTTCTTGGATGTGCGAAAGATAGAACAGCGCATCTTGCTTCTGGTCGCCATTTTCGTCTGCATTTTCCTCGGTTCCATGTCGAAGGAAACCACGGTGGCGTTTGTCTTCCTCATTCCGCTGACATTGTACTTCTTTTTCTCGCCCAAACTTTCCGATTATTTCAAGGTGACAATTCCTGCATTTCTTGGCGCTTTGCTATATGTGATAATCAGGGCGAATGTCATTGCAAACCAGTTTGGCAACGAGGCAGACCTTTTGCTCAACAATCCTTTCCTAAACATGACGGGTGGGGAGAGGTACGCTACGGTGACTTATACTTTGCTTCTGTATCTGAAACTTCTGGTCTTCCCGCATCCGCTTACATGGGACTACTATCCGTATCAAATTCCTACAATGCATTGGACAGACTGGCAGGTAATTTTGAGTTTGCTGCTCCATCTCGGAATGATTGTCGTTGCAATAGTTTACCTGATGCCCAAGAGAAAGTCGGTGTATTCGTATGCGATATTTTTCTACGGAGCTACGCTCATATTGCCGTCAAACCTTTTGTTCAATGTGGGTGCGTTTATGGCTGAAAGGTTTATGTTCATGCCGTCATTGGGATTCTGCCTTGCCATAGCATATACTTTTGCCAAGGTTTTGCCCGAAAAATTTCCCGAAAAGGAAAAGATGTTGCGCAATGTTACGGTTGCAGTGCTTGGAGTTGTTGCTCTCGCTTTTTCGGCAAAGACGGTTACGCGCAACATGGACTGGAAGGATTCGACTACGCTTTTTACTCACGATGTGCATGTCAGCGTGAACAGCATCAAGGGTAACAGCTCGTATGCCAGCGACTTATACACGCAGTCGGAAGGCGCTGAGAAGAAGGCGGCAAAATGTCACGGAGCCGACAGCCTTGCATATATTGCTCAGCGCGACAGCATTATGCGGACGGCAATTCCATATTTCGAGAAGGCATTGAGTTTTGATAGTTTAAATTCCGAATCGTTGGTGCGAATTGGCAACATTTATTACAAGCTCGACAACGATTACCGTACAATGTTCAAGTATTACAAGCAGGCATTGCATTCCAATCCGCTCAACCGCGATGTGTGGAACAATACCGTGGGCGTGCTTACCTACAATATCAATGACCCTGAGTACGAAAAGACAATCTGGTGGGATTACGTAAAACTTTCGCCCGATTACTATGAGTCATATTACCAACTAGGTGAGATTTATTATTCGGCAAATCCCAAGCAGAATGATTCGGTGGTTTATTATATGTCGAAGGCTTATTCGTTGAATACAAGCAAGTTTGAGATTCCTTTCCATTTGGGAATGGCATACGGCAACCTGAACGATTTTGCCAAGGCGAAGGAATACCTTTTGAAAGCCGATGCCTTGAAGGAAGATGCCGAAGTGAAGAAGTTTTTGGGCATAATCTACGGCACTGAAGGCAATCCGGCTGAGGCGTACAAGTATTTCTCGCGTTCGCTTGAATTGAATCCCAATGATATGGTGGTGAGACAGTATGTAGCGCAGTCGAAGAAAGAGGCTGGAATGTGATGAAACATAACAATGCATCTACATTGCCATCAAAATAAAAAATAATTTTTGCGTTCCGAAAAAAAGATGTACTTTTGCACCACTTAATTGTTAAGTGCCACTTTAGCTCAGCTGGTAGAGCGACGCATTCGTAATGCGTAGGTCGCGAGTTCAAGTCTCACAAGTGGCTCTTTTTTTTTGATTATCTGAATTAACGAAATAACAGTATGTTTGAAAGTTTATCGGAAAGATTAGAGAGGTCGTTCAAGATACTTAAGGGCGAAGGTAAAATTACCGAAATAAATGTTGCCGAAACACTGAAGGATGTCCGCAAAGCATTGCTTGATGCCGATGTCAACTACAAGACAGCCAAGCAGTTTACCGAAACTGTAAAGGAAGTGGCAATGGGACAGAATGTAATCAAGTCCATCAAGCCAAGCCAGTTGATGGTTAAGATTGCGCATGACGAACTCGCCAAGCTCATGGGCGAAAACGCCGTTGACATTAACACCAAGGGAAATCCTGCAATAATACTTATGTCTGGTTTGCAAGGTTCTGGTAAGACAACCTTCAGCGGTAAGTTAGCCAACATGTTGAAAACCAAGCGCAACAAGAAACCTTTGCTTGTTGCCTGCGACGTTTACCGTCCTGCTGCTATCGAGCAGATTAAGGTATTGGGCGAACAGATAAATGTTCCTGTTTACAGCGAGGATGGCAACAAGAATCCTGTACAGATTGCACAAAACGGTATCAAGCACGCAAAGACTTACGGCTACGATGTAGTAATCGTCGATACCGCTGGTCGTCTGGCTGTTGATGAGGAAATGATGAACGAAATCGAAAACATCAAGAAGGCAATCAATCCGCAGGAAATCCTGTTCGTAGTTGACTCGATGACTGGTCAAGATGCAGTAAATACCGCAAAGGAATTCAACGACAGACTTGATTTCGATGGTGTTATACTTACCAAGTTGGATGGTGACACTCGTGGCGGTGCTGCAATTTCAATCCGCAGCGTGGTGAACAAGCCGATAAAGTTCGTCGGTACAGGCGAAAAGATGGATGCAATCGATGTTTTCCATCCGCAGCGTATGGCCGACAGAATACTCGGCATGGGTGATATTCGCTCTCTCGTTGAACGCGCACAGGAACAGTTCGATGAAGAGGAATCGCGCAAGTTGCAGAAGAAAATTGCAAAGAACACATTCAATTTCAACGATTTCCTTGCCCAGATTCAGCAAATCAAGAAGATGGGTAACATCAAGGAACTTGCAAGCATGATTCCTGGACTTGGCAAGGCAATCAAGGACATCGACATCGATGACAATGCTTTCAAGAGCATCGAGGCAATAATCCACTCGATGACACCTGCCGAGCGCGAAAATCCAGAAATCATCAACGGAAGCCGCCGCAAGAGAATTGCCGATGGTAGCGGAACAAGCGTTGCCGAAGTTAACCGAATCCTGAAACAATTCGAAGACACCAAGAAGGTTATGCACACAATGTACACCAACAAGGGAAAGCGTTTCGGAAGAAGATAGAAACAAAACAATAAAATACACTACCCGTCATTATGGCGGGTATTTTTATAAATGCACATGTCGAAAGAAATCGAACATAAATTCACCGTTAAGAGCGACAAATACAAGTCGCTTGCCACTCCAACGCTCTATAGGCAGGGCTACATTCCCACGCAAAACGGAATGACGGTGCGAGTGCGCATTGCTGGAGAAAAGGGATTCGTAACATTCAAGGACAAAACGGTAAGCATGAGTCGCAACGAATTTGAATACGAAATCCCCGTTCAAGATGCCAAGCAAATGCTCGACACCATGTGCGACAAACCACAGATTGAAAAGTACCGCTATGTTATTCCTGCTAAGGAAGATGGTTTGAAATGGGAAGTCGATGAATTTCTTGGCGATAACGCCGGACTTGTTGTTGCCGAAATTGAAGTTCCAACCGAAGATACAAAATTCTCGCTTCCCGAATGGATTGACAAGGAAGTCACAGGAGACAAGAAATACAATAATTCACAACTTTGCAAAAAACCGTATAAGGAATGGGAAAAATAATGCGTAGGCATTAGTTCTTTCCTTTCATGCGGAGTTATTTCTTTTTGCAAAATATCACATTCTACCGATAAAAAATAAGGTATAACTAGGTTTGCTAAGAAAACTCCAGCATTGAGATTGTTGATAAGTTTATTATGAAACAAGCGTGTGTTTTTGTAAATTTGCAAAGTAAATAATGGAATTTATGCCAAACGAATCTATAATAAAGGTTTTTGACGGAAAGAATGTCCGTGTTGTATGGAACGAAGAGGAGGAAAAGTACTA